>UQBS01000011.1 GCA_900539345.1 uncultured Coriobacteriaceae bacterium
CCGGAAGTTAAGCCGGCCAGCGCCGATGGTACTGCAGGGGCGACCCTGTGGGAGACTAGGGCGCCGCCGGCCCCCGGGGCGCGTTGCGCGGGCAGGGGGCGGGGAGGCGCGACATGAGCACCTGGGAGAGGGGGACCCGAGAGGGTCCCTTTTTCGTTTGAAGGGCTTTTTCCCGCCTGCCGCGAAGAAGTAAGGCCGCCGACGAGCCCATGCGGGTCTGTCGGCGGCCTTTTGCATGTCGCTGATCCGTATCGCGTGTTTTTGGCGGGCCGGGGGTTCTGAAGGGGGCCTCTGGTTCGATGCCCTTAGCGTTCAATTTCTTCGCCTCCAGCTCCTTGCGTGGCCGAGGGCGCGGTGCCAGCCGTCGAGGCTTTGGTGGGCAAACCTTCGAAAGTGGACTTTGAGGCTCCCTGGTCACTCTTTGGCGCGTCTGAGAGTGCGGTTGAGGCCCTGCTGGCGGTGTCCCCTGGCCGTTTCGGACTCGAATTCTGCCGACTGCGGCAGTTCGGCACTTGTACGAAGGGCATCTGGGTTTTTGCCTGTGAGCCATGCGCCTCGGTGAATCCCGCTTAAATCATGGCGGCACTAAGCGTTTGATATTTGAGTTCAGTCTTGTGAACAGTTAGTTGTCTGACTGTTACGGCTGGTTTAATCGCTTTACACGTATCCTTCGCAGAGTCTACACTTCCCGTGTCTTTATGACGGCTGTCAGGAGCCCCAAAAAGAGGGTGGCCACAGTTACAAAAGAAGAGGTGTTTTCTATGGCTGAGAAGCGTACTGTTGTCGTAGACGAGCGCAAGGACGGCCTTGCAATTCAGGATTTGATTCTGATTGCAGTTTTGATTGCCGCAGGTGCGGTGTTGAAGCTCACGGTTTCGAGCTTTCTCACGTTTGCGGGCATGAAGCCCAATTTTATGATTGCCATGTATTGCATTGCAATCATTCTCACTCGACCCAATCTTATTCAATCTGCATGCATTGGTTTGCTTGTGGGACTTGTTTCGCAAATCCCGCTGCTTAATGCTACCCCGCTGGTGAATTTTGCCTCCGAGCTGGTAGGCGCTGTCGTTTGCTGCTTGCTCGTGACTGTCTTTTCGCGCGTTGCTTCTCGCAATTCGCTTGTTCAGAATGTGGTGTTTCCTGCAGTCATCACGTTTGTGTCTACCATTTTCTCTGGGTATACCTTTGCCATGATCGTAGGCGTCACTGTGAGCGGCCTTGAGCCTGTGGCAGTCTTCGGCGTCTACGCCGTCATGGTTCTTGGTACTGCTGCCATGAACTGTGTTGTTGCCGCCATTCTCGTTCCGGTTCTCCGCAAGGTTCTGAAGAAGTAGTCTCCGCTTCTGTTGGTATCGCCTTTAGTGACTGGTCCTTTGTTGTGGGGCCAAAGCCTATTGGGCTTTGGCCCCTTATCTGACACAGCCTCTTACCTGGAGACATCATGATTGATATTCAAGGCTTGGCGTTTTGCTACAAGGGCTCAGATGTCCCTGCGATACATGACATCACGCTTCAGATCCCAGACGGCAGCTTTGTGGGGGTCACAGGAGCGGCAGGATCGGGCAAGACTACGTTTACCTGCGCTCTCAATGGCATTGTCCCTCATTGCTATGAAGGCGATTTTTACGGTGCGGTATGTGTCTGCGGCCTCGACACGGTGCAGACGCGACTGACAGACATTTCCAGGCTTGTCGGCAGCGTGTGCCAAGACGTGGACAGCCAAATGGTCTCATCTGTTGTTGAGGACGAGATGCTCTATGGGCTTGAGAATTTTTCTGTGCCGAGGGAAGAGATTCCCTCCCGGGTGCAGGTAGCCTTGGCTGACATGGGGATCGAGGATTTGAAGGACAGGACCATCGCAAGTCTGTCTGGTGGGCAGAAGCAAAAAGTAGCCATTGCCTCGATTCTTGCCATGCGACCTCAGGTGTTTGTTCTTGATGAGCCTACGGCTGAGCTCGACCCTGCCAGCTCGCGAAACGTCTTTGAGCTGCTCCGACACGCCGCTGCCAAGTATGCCTCGACCGTTATTGTCGTTGAGCAGAAGATCGCCCTTTTGAGTGAGTTTTGCGACATGCTTCTCATCATGGAGGGGGGCACCGTGAAGTTCCAAGGCGCGCCGAGCGATGTCCTCGCGCACTCGGATGAGTTGCTTGAGATGGGGGTCAACGTGCCTCGTTCAACCACGCTCGTGAATGCGCTCAAGGCCAAGGGGCTATACAACGGCCCGGCTGTGAGCACCGTTTGCCAGGCTGTAGAGGCATGCGAGGGGGCATTGCGATGATTGAGTTTCAGCATGTGACCGCAGGGTACGGTGACGGCTCCGCTGTTGTGCGCGATGTTTCTTTTCGCATTGAGAAAGGGGAGTTTGTCTCCTTTGTCGGGACGAACGGTGCTGGTAAATCGACAACAATGCGTCTGTGCAACGGTCTTCTCAAGCCGACGACGGGTGCAGTGCTGCTTGATGGAACTCTGACAACCGAGCTGAAAACAAGCCAGATTGCACGCAGGGCGGGATTCCTCTTTCAGAATCCTGATCGTCAGATTTGCAACGCAACCGTGCGTGACGAGCTCCTCTTTAATTTCAAGGTGCAAGGGGCCGACATGGGCCAAGCCCAGCGGAGGGTCGATGATATCATTGGGCGTTTTGGGTTCGACCCTCTTGCCGACCCATTTTTGTTGAACAGGGGCACGCGTCAACTTCTGGCATTGGCTTCCGCTGTTGTATGTGGGCCGGAGGTGCTCTTGCTCGACGAGCCTACCACGGGTTTGGACTTTCGCGAGTGCCTCAAGGTCATGGACTATGTCCGCGAGCTCAACGAGAAGTGTGGCACGACGGTCGTCATGGTATGCCATGACATGGAGGTCGTGGCAGATTATGCCAAGCGACTTATTGTGATGACTGCCGGACGCGTTGTGGCTGATGGGGTGACGTTTGAGGTTCTGCATGATCGAGAAAGCCTGGAACGAGCCGATGTCTCATACCTCCCCAGGTGGTGGAGATATCCACAAGGCTTGTCGAGCGCAACTCGTCCCTGGCACTAAGCCCCGTCGCATGCGTGAATACGCTCGATGAGCTGACCAGCGCGCTTGTTGGGCTTGCGGATTCAAAAGAGAGGGTGATGTGAGATGAAGGGCTTCCTGGAGTACGTGCCGGGCGATAGCTTTCTTCATACCATGAACCCTGTGGTAAAGCTCCTTTGTGCCTTCGTTATCGCAATCGCATGCTTTGTCACGACGAGCCCGCTCGTGTTGGCGTGCGTGCTGGTGCTCGACGTGGTTTTGGCTCAACAGTGCCGTTTGATGGAGCAAGCATGGGGGCTTGCAAAAGCTGTTGCCGGCTTCTCGACCATCTTGGCGCTCATCGCCCTTCTCTTTACGCCACAGGGCGATCTGCTTGTTGCGTTGCCGTGGGGCTACATTGGCACTCAGAGTGTCTTTAATGCCTGCATGGTGGTATTGCGCCTGGTTGCCTGTGCAGTTCCGCTCTTCCTGGTGTTCTATGTGACGAAGCTTACGGATTTGTCCAACGCGCTCGTTGAGAACCTCGGCATACCGTACAAGTACGCCTTCGTGTTCATGTCGTGCGTGCGGTTCATCCCTGTGTTCATGAACGACATGGCGACAATCATGGAGACCCAGACTGCGCGTGGCGTTGAGTTTGATGGTGGACTCGTCAAGCGTGTGAGGCTCATGGTTCCGCTGTGCGTGCCGCTTTTGGTGAGCTCGGTGCGCAAGACCAATTCCTCTGCCATCGCTGCTGAAGTGAGGGGCTTTTACCTGCGTGGACGCGATTCGGCGTTCAAGCACTATGCTGTCGGCGGCTTTGATTGGGCAAGTATTGCATTCTGCGTCGTGCTTTTGGTTCTTGCAATTGTTCAGAGGGTAATGCTCTAGAGACGTGCTATACTAACCGAACTGATTTGCCTTCGTAGCTCAGGGGATAGAGCACCGCTCTCCTAAAGCGGGTGTCGGCCGTTCGAATCGGCCCGGGGGCACCAGGAAAATACCAGGTCAGGGGGCATGAACCTCCTGGCCTGTTTTCGTTTCTGAGGTCATGAAAAGCCAGCTGGGCCGGCTAAGACTGCATGGTCTCAAGCCTGGCCTGCTTTCGCTTGGGCAACTGAGGCACGGTTGTCACTGGACAAGTGCCAGTCATGCGCCAGGCATGTGCCAAACGACAGGCTGTCGAGTGCAAGTTCGGTGGCCTGTTTTGATTTCGCGCCTTAGCTATGTCGCATCCATGTCCCAAACTTCCATCTCCGCAATGAAAAAGCCCCGCTGCAGCTTTGACTGCAACGGGGCTAAGACGTTCTTGGCTTGGCTGGGCGTGGGTTTATTCCGTTCCGCTGCCCGTGTCGTCGTAGGACACGTCGCCATAGACATAGAGCGTGATGGTCGTGCCGGCATCCACCGTGGTGTTTGCGGGGCTCATGGAGTACACCTGACCCACGAGGTCGGAGGAGGGGGCAGCATCGCCGGTGACCACGCTGTAGTACAGGCCGAGCGAGTCGAGTGTGCCTTCGACGGTGCCAAGATCGCCGGTATAGGAGCCAATCGTGACGCTCGGTGTGGAGGGCGTGTAGGTGCCGTAATAGTACAGGTTGACCGTGGAGCCTTTGGCAACCGAGGTGTTGTGGGGATCGGTGCCGGCGCACTTGCCGCTCTGATCGGCATTTTCGGGTGTCTGCTCAATGGGGACGACCACAAGGTCGAGGCCTTCGAGGAGGCTCTTCACCGAGTTGTAGTCCTGGCCCACATAGCTGTCGATCTGCACGGCGTTGGGGTCCTTGCCCTGGCTGATGTAAATCACAACGGTGTCGCCCTGCTTAACCGTTGTACCAGCGACGGGGTCGGTCCAAAGGACGAGACCTTCAGCAAGCTCGTCACTGTAGGTGCGCTGCTCCTCGTAGGACACCTTGGCTTCCTTCAGGGCTGCCTCAACGTCGGTGTAGTTCCAGCCGTAGTAGTTGTCGAGCGTGAAGGTCTGGGCGCCCTTGCTGAGGCCGTAGGTGACCGTGGAGCCCTTGGCGATCGACTTGTTGGCGGGGCTAAAGGCCACAATCGTGTTTTCGGGGTACTTGTCGCTGTATGCGTCGAGCGTCGCGTCGTGACTCAGCTTGAGGCCGGCGGCCGTGATAATCGTGTTGGCCTCCTCGGCCGTCTTGCCGCGAATGTCGTCGAAGGTCACAAGATCGGTGCCGCCGCTGATGACAAGGTTGACAGCGGTTCCAGCGTCGACCATGGTGTCTGCGGCAACAGACTGCGAGATGACCTTGCCCTTGGAGACGGTGCTGGACATTTCCGTCGTGATGAGGCCGAGCTTGAGCCCGTAGCTCTCAAGCTTGTTCTTTGCCTCGGCCTGCGTGAGGTTCTGTACGTTGGGAACGCTCTTCTTCTCGACCTTCGTGGTGATGGTCGCATTGTCGCTAGGTGTGCCGGGGGTGTTTCCCGAGCAGCTGTTGAGAGCGACAACGGCCGCGACGATCAGCACGATGAGGACGATGACAACGGCGGCAATGGCGATTCCGGTGGACTTACTCGTGTTCTCAGCACGCTCGAGACGCCTGTCCTCGCGCTGCATGGCGGCGCGGCGATCGTTGGGGGTAGCGGTGCGCTCCATGCGTGCCGTGCGGGAGGGACCCTGCTGGCTGACCGTCATGTTGGGGTTCGAACGCATGACGTTAGTCTGGCTCGCCGTGGGAAGGGTGCGCGTCGCAGCTGGGCCGAAGCCGGGGATGTTGACCGGGTTGCCCTGGATGAACGAGTTGAGCGCATGGCGCAGCTCGTCGGCAGTCTGGAAACGCTGGGCGGGGTCCTTGCGCAGCAGGCACATGATGATGGCCTCGAGCGCGGGGTCGAGGTTGGGGTTGATGCTGCGCGGGGGCACAGGTTGCTCGTTGACCTGCTTGAGAGCCACGCTCACAGCGTCGTCGCCCTCAAAGGGAAGACGGCCGGTGGCAGCCTCATACATTACGACACCCAGCGAGTACAGGTCGCTCGTGGGGCCGAGGTCCTTGCCTTGGGCCTGCTCGGGGGAGACGTAGTGGGCGGTGCCGAGCACGGAGTTGGTCTGGGTGAGATGGGAGTTCTTGGCGCGTGCGATGCCGAAGTCCATGACCTTGGCGTCGCCGTTGGGCAGAATCATGATGTTCTGCGGCTTGATGTCGCGGTGAATGATCTCATGGGAGTGTGCGACTGCCAGGGCGGAGCATACCTGGGCGCCGATCTGAGCAACCTTCTTGGGTGCCAGCGCGCCATGGGAGCGGATGCCGCTTTTGAGGTCGGTGCCGCGCAGGTACTCCATGACGATGAAGTAGGTGCCCGTCGCCTCATCGCGGCCCCAGTCATAGACCTGCACGATGTAGGGGTTCTGAAGCGCCGCCGCGGCGCGTGCCTCCTGGCGGAAGCGCTGTGCGAACGCAGGGTCACTGGCGTACTGGGGCAGCATGACCTTGATGGCCACCTGACGGTCGAGTGTGGAGTCGACGCCTCGGTACACTGTGGCCATGCCACCGGTGCCCACCTGCGACTGCACTATGTATCTGTTTCCAAAGACTGTTCCGTTAGCGATGCCGGACATTCTCAGCGCTCCCATCCATCAAGGTGTTCGACATTCATAATATCTAGTTTCCGCCCAAAGTTTCGACAGCCACCTGAAGCACATCACCTGCAAGCGCAGTGGCGGTGTGCTCGGCATCGTTCTCGATGACGATGGCGATGGCCGCGACCGGGTTCTCATAAGGCGCAAAGCCGATGAACCAGGCGTTGGGATTGGAGTTGCCCGTCTCGGCCGTGCCTGTCTTGCCGGCGACGTCCACGCCGGCAATAGAGGCGGCCGTGCCGGTGCCCTCTTCCACGGTGGAAAGCATGGCGCTGCCTACAAGCGAAGCGGTGTTTGCGCTGCAGGCCTGGCCGAGGGTGCGAGGCTTGGTTGACTTGAGCACCGCGCCCGTTGAGTCGGTCGTCGCCTTGACTACATGCGGTTCCATGAGGATGCCGCCGTTTGCGATCGCGCAGGCCGTGAGGGCGTTCTGCACGATGGTGGTCTGAGGGCCGGCGGGGCTTGCGTGCTCGCCCACCGGTTGGCCCGCTCCTGCCCAGGCCGTTTCCCACTGCGTCATCTCGGAGGGCTCGGGCATGAGGGAGGCCTCGCAGGCGAAGTCGGCTCCCAGCTTGATGCCGTAGCCGAACGCCTTGGCCTGGCTCACGAGGGCCTGTGCTCCCAGAAGGTCGGCAACCTGGGCGAACGCCGTGTTGCTCGAGTAGGCGAAGGCCTCCCTGAGCGTGATGTCGCCGAGCTCCTCGTCGTTGTGGTTCGTGACCACGCCGCCGCCGATCTCAAGGCTGGCCGGAGCCGACACGACGGTGTCGAGCGACATGGCGCCGGTGTCGAGCGCGCCCGTCAGCGTGATGGTCTTAAACGTGGAGCCGGGCGTGTAGAGCGCCTGGGTCGTGCGGTCGAAGAGGGGTGCGTTGGCGGCGTCAGACGAGCCGCCCAACAGGTCGGAAAGCTGGTCGTTGGAGTAGGTGGGTGCAGACGCCTGTGCGAGAATCGCGCCTGTGGAGGGGTCCATGACGACGACGCCTCCCACGCGGCCCTGCAGCACCTCTTCGGCGGCGGACTGAATGCGCGAGTTGATGGTGAGCACCACGTCGCCGCCCGCCTTTGTCACGCCGAGGAACGAGTCGAACAGGTCCTGCCAGGTCGTATAGCTCTGCGAGCCGGCAAGAACGTCGTCGTAGACGGACTCGATGCCCGTGGAGCCGTAAACCGCGCTTGCATAGCCCACCGTGTGCGAGGCGAGCGTTCCCTGCGGGTAGGTACGCACGTAGGTGCCGTTGTCCTGCAGCACGCTCTCGGCCAGGGTGACACCGTCGCTTGTGAGGATGCTGCCGCGGCGCACCTTGGACGCCTTGGTCGAGACGTGGTTGTTTGACGGGAGCATGCGGATTTCTTCGGCCTTGAAGATCTGCAGGTACGCCAGGCGCGCGATGAGGGTGGCGTCAAGTGCGCAGAAGAATCCGGTGAGAACGGTGAGGCGGCGAGAAAGCGCGATGCGTCCAAGCACGCCCGATTCGGGAGTCTCCAGGTGCGAGCCGAAGACCTTGCCGGAGACGCCGGCGCCCTCGACCTCGGCCTGCTCTCCCGTGCCCTCATGGCCGCAGCGCAAAAGGAAGCCGACGGCGATGAAGCTTGCAAGCAGGGACGTGCCGCCCTGGCTCATGAAGGGCAGCGTGACGCCCGTGAGCGGGATGAGACCCATGACGCCGCCCGCGATGAGGAACGCCTGCAGGGCGATGGAGGTGGTGAGGCCCACCGCCATGAAGGCGGCGAGGTCGGAGCGTGCGCGGGCCGCCGTGAGCAGGCCGCGCACGGCAAGCAGGACGAACAGGAGGATGACGGCAGCCGCGCCCAGAAGGCCCATCTCCTCGGCGATGGCGGAGAAGATGAAGTCGCTCTCCACGACGGGGATCATCGTGGCCATTCCCTGACCGATGCCTGTGCCCATGAGGTTGCCGTCGGCAATGGAGTAGAGCGACTGGGCAATCTGCCAGCTAGAGCCCGTGGGGTCGCAGAACGGGTCGAGCCAGATCTGCACGCGGGTGCGCACGTGGGCGAAGAACTTGTACGAGAGCACGGCGCCAATGCCGAGCAGGCCCGCGCTCACGATGGGGTAGAACCAGCGTCCTGTTGCCGTGTAGAGCATGACGACGAAGACGCCGAAGAAAAGCACGGCACTTCCCAGGTCGCGCTCCCACACGACGATTGCCAGGCTCACGAGCCACACGACGAGCATAGGCAGCAGCATGCGCAGACGCGGGATGGCCAGAGGCCCCACGTGATGGACTGCCACGCTCATGAGCTCGCGGTTCTCCGACAAGAAGCTGGCAAGGAAGATGACGATGAGAATCTTGGCAAGCTCGCCGGGCTGGAAGCTCACAACGCCGGGAATCTCGATCCACAGCTTGGAGCCGTAGTGCTCGGTGCCGATGAAGATGGGCAGGACCAGAAGGATCAGGCCCACGGCGCCCAGGCTGTACTTGTAGCGGGCAAGCGACTCGAGGTTGCGTACCCCAAAAAGCACGCCGATCATGGCGGCTATGGAGATGAACAGCCATATGACCTGCTTGATGGCAAGGTCGGGCGCAAGGCGCGTCACAAACGTGATGCCTATGCCTGCCAGCACAAAGACGATGGGCAAGATGGCGGCGTCGGCGTTGGGCGCCGTGATGCGCACGGCGATGTGCGCCACGACAAACGCCACGGCAAGGCCGATGGGCACGACGAGCGTGCCGAGTCCGAGCTGGTCGCCGGCCTGCAGCACGTAGAGCGCGTACAGTATGAAGATGGGTATGGCTCCTGTTATGAGCAGGAGCAGCTCGGTGGTGCGTCGTTGCGACATGGGCCTCACGCGCCTTCAGGCGAGGCGGGCTGGTCTTGCTCGGTGCTGCCTGCCTGGGTGCCTTCTGTCTTGGGGGCCTTGGCTTGCTTGCCGTTCTGTTCCTCGCTGGCACGCTCGATCTGGGAGCGGTAGTCCTCGATGACGTCGCGCGCCTCCTGCTCGCTGCCGAAGGTCATGCCCGCTTCGAGTCGCTTGCTCACCGAGTCGCTGAGCTTGGAGGTCTCCACGGTTGTGACCTCGATGGTCTCATCGAGACCAAGGCTCGAGGGCAGGCCGGCGACGCCGCGATGCAGCGTCACATATCCGTTGTAGTCGGTGAGGTACCAGGAGTTTTGCGCTGTGACCACCAGGACGGCAAACACGATGGCCGCGATGGCGATCGCAATGGCGCTCGCGAGGCCCAAGTTGCGCAGGCGGGCCTTGAACGCCTTGTCTGCCACGCCGTCGTTTTTGACGTCGATGACGATGCACGTGACGTTGTCGCTGCCGCCTTCGGCAAGCGCGGCGTCAACGAGGGCGTCGGCGCAGGTCTGCGGAGTGGCGCACGACATGAGCGTCTCTTCGATCACGCCGTCGGTCACCATCGAGGAGAGGCCGTCGCTGCACAGAAGCACCCTGTCTCCCTTGGAGACGTCGATGCTGAAGTGGTCGGCGTGCATCTTGGGGTCGTTGCCCAGGGCGCGCGTGATGACGGAGCGGTTGGGGTGGATGCGCGCCTCTTCGGGCGTGATCTGCCCGGCGGCCACGAGCTCCTCAACGTAAGAGTGGTCGTGGGTCACGCGCATGAGTTTGCCCTTGTGCAGCAGGTAGCAGCGAGAATCGCCCACATGGGCCACGGCCATGGTCGAGCCGTCGATGACGACGGCGGTGCAGGTGGTGCCCATGCCGGGCCTTCCGGTGCCCTTCGAGGGCCCTTCGATGACGGCTTGGTTGGCGGCCTCGATGGCGGCGGCCAAGGCGGAGTCGTCGGCTGTGGAGGGCGCCGTCTCAGCAAGGCGCGACACGGCGATGGTGCTCGCCACCTCGCCCGCCTCGTGGCCGCCCATGCCGTCGGCTACGGCGAAGAGCGGGAAGTGCACGACGAAGGAGTCCTCGTTGTGCTCGCGCACGAGGCCCACGTCGGAGCGCGAACCCCAGGCAAGCGTGCCCGTGCGCTTTGCGGTGCCCGAGATGCGGTCGCTGGCAGGCTTGGGTTGGGCGGGCTGTTCCTGAACGGGGGCGAAGGGCATGGTCTGCCCCGCATCGCCGGAGTTCATGAGGGCGGCGAGCTCGATCTTGTCGATCTCGACCGTTGCCTGCGGGTCATCTGCCTGAGCGGCGCCCTGCGGCGCATCGGTCGTGCCCGCGCTTGCGTTGGCTGCCCCGGTTTGTTCGTGCGGGTCGTCCTCGGGGTCGTCGTCCAGGTTGAGGGGAGCGGCGTTCGGGTCGATGTGGGGGTCCTCCACGCTCTGGGCGCCCTCGTCATCGATGAGGTTCGCCATGGCCGCGCTCGCGTCGGCGGCTGCGTCCTCGGGCTCCTCTTCGGCTTGCTGGGTGTCAGCGGTGGGGGAGGCTGGTGCGTTTGTTTCGCCCACCTCCGCAGTTTCGCTGACAATATCGGTATCTACCTGGGACGTTGCGTCGATGTGCTCGACGTTTTCGTCCTTCAGGGCATTTTCTTCAGTCATCATTGGCGCGTCACCCTCATCGAAACGTCGCCTATCTGCACCATGTCGCCGTCGTGCAGTACGACGGTGCCGGCAATCGGGCGGTTATTGACGCTTGTACCGTTCATGCTGCCCAGGTCTTCAACGACGAGCGCCGGCCCCTGGATGGAGAAGCGTGCGTGCTTGCCGCTGACATAGATGCCGGGCAGGACGATGTCGGCGCCGGGGGAGCGGCCCACGATGACCGGTCCCAAGATGTCGACATGCGTGCCACGGATGCCCAGGGGGGCGTCGACGACGTCGACCGACCAGACGGCGGCATCGCTCTTCTGTCCTTTGACCAGGCCGACGCCCGTCTTCATGATGCAGAAGAGGAAGATGAAGAGCGCGACGACAAGCAGCACGCGCCCGATGAAGAGAACCACGGCAGGCATGGTTAGACTTCCTCAAACATGAGCGTCACGAGGCCCATCGTGATCGTGTCGCCGTTGGCGAGGTCCTGCTCGCTGACGCGCATGCCGTTGACACGCGTGCCGTTGGTGCTGCCGAGGTCGGCGATGTGCCAGCCTGTGGCGTTGCGGGTGAGCTCGGCGTGGCGGCGGCTGACGTTGGAGTCGCCCAGCACGAGGTCGGCGTGGGCCTCATCGCGGCCGATGACGGTGCTGTCGCAGGCGATGCGCCAGGTCTTGCCGCTTGCCTTGTCGGTGAGCTGGCAGGCGACGGGTGCGGGGCGGCCGGCGGCGGGCACGGGTGCGGGCGCGGCCCCGGGCATGGCGACGGGTTCGGGCGCCGCCTGGCGCGGGGCGGCCATGCCTGCGGGCTGGTTTGCGCCGGGCAGGGGCTGGACGGGAGGCAGCGGGGCTGCCATGGGGTCGGGCATGCCGGGCATCGGTGCCGCTGCGGCCTGGCGCTGCTGGTTGGCGCGGCCCTGCGGCATCATGCCTCCCGACTTCGCGCGTCCGCGCAGGTAGTCGCTCTCCTCGGCGCGCACCTGCTCAAGCACGTCGGGGGAGACGATCTCGGCGATGACCTCCATCTTGCCAGGCTTGATGTCGCCCACGGGGATGAAGCGCACCGTGGGGTTTGCCGTGAGGGCCAGGCCGGCGTTTTGGGCCTCGTGCGCCAGGAAGTCGACGAGCTCGTCGGTGACCTGCTGATAAAGCGGGCCGATGAGGGCGTCGTCGGAGGGGCTGACGAGGATGGTGTAGAGCGTGGGGGCAACCTGCCTGCCGTCGAGCTTGGCCGAGCAGCTCTTCATCTCACGCACCGCGGTCTTCGCGAGTTTCTTGAACGGGAAGGGAGCCATGGTGTTGCCGCGCTCAAAGATCTGCTGCATGCGGCCTTCGAAAATGTCAAAAAGGTTCATTGGGGCACCTTTCCTTTACGGGACGTTCGTTGCCGGGGCGTCGGTGCATTCGAGGTCGGACTCGAGGTGCGCCGAGCTGCCAAAGGCAAGGATAAGCAATGCGACAAGTATAGTAGACCCGAGGACACAGGCCAGCTCCCCCTGGGGAAGGCTTGTCCATACACCCTCATTTTCCATACGGGCACAACCCAGTTGAACTGCCAGGATGATGAAAGTTGCAAGCAGTGTGGAGAGGTAGCAGCGCACTTTCGTGCCGTCGTGTCCGATGGCCGACTGGGCCGCACAGGCCAAGGTCCAGGCTCCAGCCGTGAGGAGGAAGGCGATGCCAGGCGGGTTCTGTGCCAATGCCGCCAGGCATGCCTGCGTAAGACAGCCCAGGGCCGCGCTGGCCGCGGCGGGACCGGGCGGAAGAAGGTAGCCGCAAACGAGAGGCGCGATAGGCACGGGCATGGTCGGCGACAGGCACGACAAGAACGTGCCCGCGGTCTTGAGCGGTTGGGTTCGGCCGACCCACACCCACCAGAGAATCGCCGCGACCAGCAGCGCCGCGCCAAGCGGGATGTGGCCGGCGGCTATGCAGGCAAGCGCTGTACACACGGGTGCTGCGAAGCTTCCTATCTGGGGGGCGAGAAGGCCCAGCGCTGCGGTGACGAAGAATGCCGCGATGCACGCCTGCGTGCCCGTCTGCCCGGTTGCGGCCCAGAGCGCCAAGGTGACGATTGCGGCGGGGCAGAGCGCTCCTGTCAGACGGAGCACGAGCCGTGCCGTGCGCGCGCCTGCCACGCCAAGAATGCCCGAATCGGGGTCGAACGACCTGGTGGGGGCTGCCATGGGGGGAGTCTCGTTGTCGGGAGCGGCCTCGGCTGGCTGCGAGTCGTCGAGCACGTCGCGCACAAGTCCGGCCAGGCTTCGGCGGCCCTGTCGGGGCCTGCCGAGTGCCGGCAGGATCTGTGCGGCGAACTCGGCGGCGCTGGGGGTGCGGGCGTCGGGATTGGGCTCGAGGGCGTCGAGCAGGGCGTCGGCCGCGCGCACGTCGATGGAGTCGCTCAGCGCGCAAGGGTCGGGGGCGCCTGCCAGTACGAGCTCTCGGCTGCGGGCGAGTGTGTCGGCGTTGAAGGGAGAGAAGCCGCACAGGGCCTCGTACATCACCGCGGCAAAGGCAAACACGTCGGTGCGCACATCCACCTCGCCGCCTTCTGCTTGCTCGGGGGGCATGTATCCGACTGTGCCGCCGCGTGCCCCGGAGTAGCCGGTCATGCTTGACAGCGTGGCCATGCCGAAGTCGGCGAGCTTCACGCGGCCCGACATGTCCACCATGATGTTGTCGGGCTTGATGTCGAGGTGCAGCACGCCGTTGTCGTGGGCGAACTCGAGTGCGTCGCACACGCCCTCCACTACGGCGGCCGCCTCGTCGGCGGTGAGCAGGCCGTCTTCGGTGGCGTCGAGCAGCTCGGCGAGGCTTGCGCCCTCAACATATTCCATGATGATGTAGGCGTGCTCGTCGTCGTTGTCGAACTCGATCATCTGGACGATGTTGGGGTGGGGCAGCATGCTGGCGGTGCGCGTCTCGTCAAGCGCCGCCCGCAGCAAGGCGCTGCGCCGGGCGTCGCTGAGATAGTCTGGCACGCCTTCGACGAGGGAACCTTGCGGCGCCTGAGGCTTGAGGCGAATCGACTTGATGGCCACGCGGCGCATGAGGCGAGGGTCCCAACATACATAGACGGTGCCGAAACCGCCCTCGCCACGCGTTTCGAGCACGCGGTAGCGGCCCAGCAGGAGCTGCTCGGCCAGGGCCTGTGCATCGGTGGTGGGCAAGGGCATCCTCCTTGGGTGGTGTGAGCGGTTGGGGGCGCGACGCCATATGGTCCGCGCGATAACCATCTATTGTACCCGCTGAGCGTGTGCTCCCGGTGACGTGGCCCCTGCTCCTCCCCTTGGTGCCGCGTCTTGGGTAGGATGGTGGTGTCGAACATTTACATTCAGAGGCACGAGGGGAATCCACCCATGGTGTACCGCATACTCAAGATCATCAACCGCATCCTCTTCGGTCTCATGACCCTGGCCTTCTTGGTGTGCCTGGCCTACACGCTCACGGCCCCTGTGGTGCAGGCGAGCATGCAGCAGGCCCAGCAGTCGGCCGAGCAAATCGCCGCAACGGCCACCGACGCCATCCAGGCCGAGCTCACGCGGCAGACCGACGACGCGCTCAGCGGGGTGCGCGCGTCTCTCGATGGGGCGGCGCAGGCGCTTGCGGGTGTCTGGGCGACCTTCACCGCACCTGACGGGACGGTGCAGGGGTCGGCGTTCTCGCTGCCGGGTTCAAGCGACCAGCCGACGTACTCGGGCCTGGCGTCGTAGGGGCGGATCGGGCCGCGGTGGGTCGGGCCCGCGCGGCAGGGCCTCTGTGTGTATTTGTGTGCAAGATGTGAAGTGCTCGATTGTGCTTGATTGGATGGGCGGTCATCCTCTATAGTTCTTCCTCGCGCGGGCGTGGCGGAATTGGCAGACGCGTATGGTTCAGGTCCATATGGCCGCAAGGCCGTGGGGGTTCAAGTCCCTTCGCCCGCACCACTTGAGATTGAAGCCTCGGCCGAAAGGTCGGGGCTTTTTTCTTTTCTTTCCAACCTTCCTGTAAGGTTGGAGCACGCACATGCTATGATGTGCGCCCATGGAGGGATGGCAGAGTTGGTTTATTGCAGCGGTCTTGAAAACCGCCGAGCGGCAACCCCGTTCCGAGGGTTCGAATCCCTCTCCCTCCGCCAGATTGTTTGAACGAAACGGCCCCGCGCGGGTCGTTTTTTGTATCCGGGGACGTTTTCGAGAAGCTTGAGAGGATCGCCATGAAGCAGTGCCGCCCCTTTCCCCAGGCAGTGATCACCAAAAAGGGTGCCAGGTTCCTGGCCGAGGGCAACGTGTGGGTCTTCGACGCCGAGGTCCTGCGCGTCGACCCCGCGCCCCTTGACGGCCGCGAGGTTTGCAACGGCGACGTGGTGGACGTGGTGGATGAGAAGGGCACCTACCTGGGTACGGGTCCCATCTCGCTTGAGTCGAAGATTCGTGTGCGCATCGTGTCGCGCAACGCAAACGATCGCTTCGACGTCGAGTTCTGGCAGCGCAAGGTGCGCTGGGCCTGGGAGTACCGCAAGACCTGCATGGGTGCCTCGGCGCTGCCCGGCTGCGAGCCCGACACCAACTGCTGCCGCCTCATCTTCTCCGAGGCCGATGGCTTCCCGGGCCTTGTGGTCGACCGCTACGAGGACATCCTTGTGGCCGAGGTGCTCACGGTGGGCATGGAGCGCTTGAAGGCCATCATCCTGCCGGCGCTTGTGGGTGTGCTGCGCGAGGACGGCGAGCGCATCGTGGGCGTCTACGAGCGCAACGACTCCAAGGTGCGCGAGAAGGAGGGCCTGCCTCTCTACAAGGGCTGGTTTGCCCTCGAGGGAGAGGTCGCGCCTGAGACCACCCGCCGCATCGTGTGCGAGAACGGCATCAAGTACGACATCGATTTCGAGAACAGCCAGAAGACGGGCTTCTTCCTCGACCAGAAGTTCAACCGTCGCGCGGTGGCGCGCCTGGCGAAGGGTCACCGCGTGCTCGATTGCTTCACGCACGTGGGGACCTTCGCCCTCAACGCCGCGGCCGCCGGCGCCGAGTTCGTGCACGGCGTGGACGTGAGCGCCACGGCGGTTGATTTGTGCCGCGGCAACGCCCATCTGAACGGCCTCGATGCGACGACGCGCTTCACCTGCGCAAACGTGTTCGATTTCCTGCCGAGCCTTGAGACGCGCGAGGGCATGCGCGAGGCGGGCGGTCCCTTTGACCTCATCGTGCTCGACCCTCCGGCGTTCACCAAGAGCCGCGCGAAGATCCGCGAGGCGGCCGGCGGCTACAAGCAGATCAACGCCCGTGCCATGAAGCTCTTGCCGCGCGGCGGGTATCTGGCCACCTGCTCGTGCTCGCACTTCATGGGCGAGGACATGCTCAAGAAGGTCGTGGCCGAGGCGGCACACGATGCCGGTGTGCAGCTGCGCCAGGTCGAGATTCGCCAGCAGGCCCCCGACCACCCCATCGTCTGGGGCATCCCCGAGACCAACTACCTCAAGTTCTTTATCTTCCAGGTGGTGTAAGCCAGGCTTACAAGCCCAAGTAATCAAGCGCCCCGACGGACCCGAACGGTCTGCCGGGGCGCTTTTTTGATGTTTGCGGAGTTGTCTGCGCTCATCTAACGTAATACAATTGTCATACATATTGTGAATGGAGGTTACGATGAGCGAGTCGTTGGTGACGGGTTTGGGCGAGGCGCGAACGCTTGTGTCCCTGCGTGTGCCTCGGCGGCTGGCTGAAGCGGTCGAGAGGTACGCAAGGGACAATGGCTTGCGAAAGACGGATGCTTACCTGCATTTTTTAATGGATGGACTTCAAGGGGAACAGGCGACGAAGGCCGATGAGCGCCTGTCGGGTATCCAAGCTCAGCTTGAGCAGGTGCTTGACCTTTTGCAGGCGCCAGGTGAAGGCGTTGCCGAAAAGGAATCTGAGGCTCGGTCGCTTGAATTTGAGTCGACATGCCGGGCTATTTCCGACTCGGCAAGGGACTATCCCGCCATTCGCCGGGCATACCTGTTCGGCTCCTTTGCCCGCAAGCAGTTTGGCCCCCAAAGCGATATTGACGTCCGTATAGAGGTCGACCGCTCAAGCGGCTTTAACCTCCATGACTTGACACACTTCATGAAGCGGATCGAGCAACAAACGGGTCGTGAGGTGGACGTCATTTCGGCCGATGTCATCAAGAACGCCAACCTTGCTGCTGCAATTGAGAGGGAGAAGGTGCTGGTCTATGAGTGCGAAGAGCACTGACCTGGCGCGTGTCCAGGAAGTTTACGACGTAGTGCGGCAAACGCAAGAGCAGATGCGCAAGCTCGTGTTTACAAAGGAACGTTTCCTGAATCCTACTAACGATGTGGATGACCTTATCGCTGAAGGCCTCATGAATCGTGCCTTCCGCATTACGGAAGAGGCGGGCAAGATAAGCACTGATGTCGCCGCCCGTTATGGTTTTGACACGCGCGGTGCATCTGGGGTTCGCAATCGTTTGGCTCACGCGTATATGGAAGTTGATCGTGAGATTATTTGGCAGGTGCTGCACGAGGACTGCGACGCACTGCTTGTGGCGTGCCGGGCGTATTGCGATGACATGGGAGTGGATTTGGAATAGAGCCCCACTGCGCCCTCTTTGGCAGCAAGGGTGCCCCAATGGGGGCTGGGGCACCCTTGTAGATGGGCGTTAACTGTCTTCCGCGCTCAGTGCAGCGACAGGGTCGTACTCTTTGGGGTTGTACCAGGTCACGAGGTCATCCGATGGAATAACGGCATCGGCGGGACGGGTGCAGGTGCCGCTCGTGACCCAGTCGGGGAAAGTTCCGCAGGAGGCGAGCAACTCGTTCATGGTGACAAACTCGAAGCCTTGCGCCTGGTAGGCTTCAATGATTTGGGGAAGCGCTATCAGGTCGCGCTCCCGGTCGCCCCCGGCGTCGTGCATGAGGATGATGGAGCCGTTGAATGCATCCGGGTTGGCGGCGAGGGTCGCCCCCTTCACCTCGGTGCAGTTCGAGACAATCTTGGCCGCGCCGTCTTCCAACCCGTATCCCTGGTTCGCAATGTCCCAATCCTGTGGGTCAAGTCCCCAGTAGACGGTGTAGGCGAGGTCGCCGCCTGAGCGCAGATAAGCAAGGAAGCTGCTGCCGTAGAAGTTGCCGTAGGGCGGGCGGATGACGTTGGACGAGACGCCGCATGCTTGCGACACGGCCGACAGAGAGCGCGTTATCTCGTCGGCGCGGGCGTCATCGTCAAGCTTAAGGAGGTCAGAGTGCGAGTATGTGTGGCTGGCGACCTGATGACCTTCTTCTGCGCATCGACGAGATAGGACCGCGTAGTCTTCTCCCGCATCTACTTGGGAACCTAGATTGAAGAACGTCGCCTTTGCCCCATAACGTGAGAGGATGTCGAGATACTGTGGAGTATAAGTCAGGTCGGGACCGTCATCGAATGTTATGGAGACAAGGCGACGTCCGTCAATAGGGTTGATCTTATCGCCCAAACCAATGATGAGATCCTTCGGCTCTTCAGTCACGCCCAAGTCAACGGTTTTCCCCGAGTGAACCCCCGTCACAATGCTTGATACGCCAGCCTTTCCCCATTGAATCACATAACCGATTTTTACAAGGAAGTATTTGTCTTCGGGTACTTGCGCCCCACAGGGGATGTCGGTGTTTTGCGCGATGACTGCCTCGGTTGTGTCACTCCCATTTGAGAACTCGAGGATATCATTTTCAGCGAGGCGGTACTTGTCGACATCCACCTCCTTTCCGTTCACGTGCAATGCATAGTGCTCGCCGCTGCCTTGCTCTATAATTTCAGGAATCTCTCCCTCGGCGCTGACGGCGACTAAGTTGCCGTTCGATGGATGGGCATATCCCAGGTTGATGATGTCCTGGGCTGTCGACCCTACGGGGGCCGTGCGCACCGACCCATTGACCGTGCACGCCACGGCGCGATGTGCATACCAGACTGTGCCTGCCAGGCCCAGGGCCGCTAGCCCGGCAATCCCAATTCCCACCGCCTTGAGAGCCTGCCTGCGGCTGACCTGATGGCGCTGCACCGCACGAGTGGCATAGTAGTCTCGGCTGGTGTGCAGGTTTTCTCGATGGCTTTCCTGATGGGCGCGGGGCTCGTTTTGTCCCCTTGTATTGTCGGGGCGCATGGCTAGCGCCGCCAATAGTTGAGGGCGGATGTATCCGACGATCTTTGCCAACCTGTCAAAGTGATTGCGCCCATGGTGTCCTCCATTTGTCTTGCTTGTGCGCGTGGCATGGCATCGCTGTGCCTTGTTGATTGGGGACACTAGCCGAGCTTCGATGCATTGCCAAAATGAGAGATGTGGGCTTGGGCATGTAGAAACCGGATTGATTGATGCAAAAAGTGCATTATTATATGGGCTGTTAAAGCGCGGTTTTGCATTGGGGGGCGTGCATGTTCGACTATATCCGCGAGTTTCAGACGCTGGCTGAGCACCTCAACTTCACGAGTGCGGCGCGGGAACTGGGGCTGTCCCAGTCGGGGTTGAGCCGCCACATGGCCGCCCTCGAGCACGATTTGGGATTCGAGCTCCTCACGCGGTCTCCCGTGAGGCTGACTCCGGCGGGTGCGCGTTACCTTGAGCGAGTCGGTGGAATCCTCGATGCGCACGACCAGCTTGTGCGTGAGTGCGCGGCGCTTTCAAGGAACCAGACCCCCGCACTGCGCATCGCCATGGCGGAATCGAGCGGGCAGCCGGCTTGCATGGCCTATGCCATTCTCGCCTCGATGCACGAGAGCGATGAGGGCTTCTCATATGAGCTTGTGGTTGATCGGGCGAAGACCGTAGAGCAGCTGGTGCAGGAATCGGCGGCAGATGTGGCCTTGGCCTACTGCGCCCCGGGCGACGGGATAGACGAGGGCCCCGCCGCGGCTTCATCTCCATGGGAGGCGCCGATGGCCGATGTCGCGTACGACTTTATGTACAACGAGCCCCTGAGCGCCTGGGTGCATGAGGACAACCCCGTTTTTGAGGGGGACGCCACGCTTGAGGACCTTGCCGCGTGCAAGCTCCCCATCTCGTCGAACCGCATGTTCAAGACGTGGACCGATGGCATCTGCGCGCTGTTCGAGCGCAACGGCTGCAGGCCAAAAACGCTCACCAAGGACGCGAGCGCGCTCAACGAGTTCCTCGTGGCGCTCAAGGAAGACGAGGTCGTGTTCACCTCGAGCTTTTTGCGCTATATGGTTCCCGGCACCAACCCGAGTGCCTGCGAGGTCGTTCTTGCGTCGGGCACCACACTTGTGGGGCCGGTTTACCTGGCCTATCGCAAAAGTGACGACAACCCTGTTCTCAAGCGGTTTGTCTCGCTGTACCGCCGGGAGGCGCAGAAGCACCAGGCGCAGGTTCGCTGGAGCATGCAGGGATAGGGGCGCTTCCTTATTCCGTTTCGCCTGCCCGCTCTGCTTCTTACCAGTCGATCGGGATGCCGCTGGGGCCGATGATCTGCTCGGTGAGGTCGTAACAGTAGCCCAGGGGGTCGGACTCCAGGCCGATGGACTCGTGCGACGCGGCGAGGTCGTAGGTGTAGTCCTTGAGCTTGAACACCTGATGCCAGCCGTATGAGATGTGGTTGATGAGCGGGGTCCACATGGGGTTGATGATGCTCACGGGGCCCGAGGTGCCCAGGCGCTCGAACGCGCAGGTGAAGCAGCCCTCGACGTTGGCGTAGGAATACGGCTGGTTCGACAAGAAGTTGCCCATCGAGAAGACCACGAGCGTCTGCGACCCGGTGGGGTTGCCCGCCGCGTCGTAGCCCCAGTACCACTCGATGGGCTGAATCACGTGGGGGCCGAAGCCCAGGATGAGGTCGACCCCGAGGTTTGCGAGCAGCTGCGCGTAGTGGCGCTGGGTCTCGTTGGGCGAGAAGTCGTTCTCACTGCCCCAGCTCATGGCGACGATGACCACGTCTGCCAGCTCTTTTGCACGGGTGACCTCGGAGGTCATCACGTCGTCGCCAGCTTCGGCCACGCTCCAGGGGGCGTCTGCCGGCACAGCGTAGCCGTTGAAGTAGTCGGAGTAGGAGAGGAACGCGAAGGTGATGCCCTGCCGTTCGCACGTGCGGATGCGGTCGCGGTCCTCTTGGCTCGAGAACGTGCCCGTCATGAGCATCTGGGTGAACTGGGCCCATGTGGCGCACGAGTTGTAGATGCCCTCGAGGCCCATGTCGAGGCAGTGGTTGGTCGCCGTGGTGCACAGGTTCCAGCCGAAGCCCACCACCTGCTCGGCGATACAGCTCGGCGAGTTGAACACGGGATAGCCCGAAAGGCCCAGGTAGTCGCCGCCCAGGATGGTCTCGATGTCGATGAAGTTGAGGTCGTGGGAGGCCACGATGTCGGCCACGCCCTGGTACATGGGAGTGAAGTCATACCAACCGTCGCCTGCCTCGCCGGCGTTGTAATCGGCGGCCTCCACCACGGGCATGTTCATGAGGTGGTCGCCCACGGCCGAGAGGGTCACGCGGCGGTATTGCTCTTCGCGCAGCTCAGGGGTGGGTTCTGCCTCATGCACCTGGGCAAGCGTCGCAAAACGGTGGTCGCCGGTGTTTGAGAGCAGGCGTGTCGTACCTAGGCCTGCCAGCCCGGCGAGCACGACGAAGGCGCCCGACGCGGCGAGGAACTCCCGGCGGGTGGTCTTTTTGCGGGAGGCGCGGACCTCGAAGGTGCGCTCGGTGGTTGAACTCGCGGGACGGCTTTCGCTGTTCGGGCGTCCCGTTGCGCGGGCATACGCGCCGGCGCCTGCGTTTGCGGCCCTTGCGTTGCGAGACACCTTGCCTCGAGGCTCGGGGTTAGGTTGTGAGAAGTGCTGTCCCGACATGGGCGCCCCTTGAACGTAGCTGGTATCGTGTGACATCAAGGATACCAGCAATGGGAGGAACCTGTGGCGCACAGCGACGACGAGAAGTTTATGGCCCTGGCCTTGGAGGAGGCCGCCCGTGCCGCCGAGCTGGGCGAGGTGCCTATCGGCGCCGTGGTGGTGCACGACGGCGAAGTCATCGCCCGTGCGGGCAACCGGCGCGAGACCGATGCCGATCCGGCCGCGCATGCCGAGTTCAGCGCGCTCATGGAGGCCTCGCGCGTCTTGGGCCGCTGGCGTCTTACGGGCTGCACCGTGTACGTGACGCTCGAGCCCTGCCTCATGTGCGCGGGCCTCATGGTGAACTCCCGCATCGACCGTTGCGTGTTTGGCGCGCCTGACCCCAAGGGCGGGGCCGTGGGCACGCTCTACGACGTGAGCCATGACGAGCGGCTCAACCATGAGTTCGAGGTGGAGGGCGGCGTGCTCGAGGCTGAGTGTGCCGAGGTCTTGCGGGCCTTTTTCAAGCGCCGCCGCGCTGAGGCGAAGGCCGCCAAGCTTGCGGCGCGCATGGCGCAGGAAGGTGCGGTCGGCCTGCCTGCGGGCGCGGAGCCGCCGCTCTTGGCGAGTGAATGCGCCCCTCATATCGACGGGTTCCTCGCGTAAGGCCGGCCTGCCCCAGTGTGCCTTCGAAAGTGACGAATCTGAAAGAAATGGCCGTCAACCAGGACTGTTTTCTAAAGAAAACACCCTCTTTTTATGCATCCGGGCGCGGCATGTGGCTAAACGCGCGTATATCGGTCATACTGCGATGCATGGATATCACATTTGCCGAGCTCGGGCTAAACGAGCAACTACTCGAGGGTGTAGCCGCCCTGGGCTTCACCAATCCCACGCCTGTGCAGGCGCAGGCCATCCCCGTTGTGCTCGAGGGGCGCGACGTCGTGGCGTCTGCGCAAACGGGCACGGGCAAGACCGGCGCGTTCACGCTGCCGGTGCTTCAGCTTGTGGGCAAGGCCGAAAAGGGCGAGGTTGCCCCGCGTGCCCTCATCATCACGCCCACCCGCGAGCTTGCCCAGCAAATCGACACTGTGGCTGACAAGCTCTGCTCGGTCACGGGCCAGCGCGTCGCCACGGTCATTGGCGGCGAGCGCTACGACCGTCAGCTCAAGCGCCTCAAGGCGGGCTGCGACGTGCTTGTGGCCACGCCCGGCCGACTCATCGACCTCATGGAGCGCAAGGAAGTCGACCTGTCGCACGTGCAGATTCTCGTGCTCGACGAGGCCGACCGCATGCTTGACATGGGCTTTTGGCCCAGCGTGCGCAAGATTGTGGCAAGGCTTCCCCGCACGCGCCAGACCCTGCTGTTCTCGGCCACCATCTCGGGCGACATCCAGCAGAGCATGCCCACGATGCTGCATGACCCCGTGCTCGTCGAGATTTCCCGCTCCGGCCAGACGGCCGACACGGTGGAGCAGCGTCTTGTGCCCGTGGTGCAGGGCCAGAAGGTGAGCCTGCTCACCCATCTCATCGAAACCGGGCACCCCAGGCGTGTGCTCGTGTTCTGCCGCACCAAGCAGCGCGTGGACTCCGTTGCCGCCGCGCTTGAGCGCGAGGGCCTCAAGGTGGGCGTCATGCATGCTGACCGTGCCCAGAAGCAGCGCGAACGCGCGTTGGACGGCTTCCGTTCCGGCGAGCTGGAGGCGCTTGTGGCCACCGATGTCATGAGCCGCGGCATCGACGTGTCCGACATCGACTGGGTCGTGAACTTCGACGCCCCGCTCGACCCCGAGGACTACGTGCACCGCATCGGCCGCACGGGTCGCGCGGGCGAGAGCGGCGTGGCGTTCACGTTCTTGGCGCCCGACGAAGTGGGCCCGCTGCGCGAGATCGAGTATTTCACCAAGCAGCTCGTGCCCGTGTGGGAGCCTGCCGACTTCACGTTTGCCCAGGGTCGCATCGTTCCCAACGAGAAGCGCGCGACGTCGCGCTCGCAGCGCAGCGTCTTCAGCGGGTCGCGCTCCCGTGGCAGGGGCCCGGCCGGCGGACGCTTCGGCAGGCATTCTTAATCGGTAGGCGCACCTTTTCCGTTCCCTACCTGGTATCGAAAGGCGAGAACCCCCTTGATGTATGACAAGAGCGAAACACAGGGTGTGCCCATGGACCGTCGCCGCGTGCTTTGCGCGGGCCTGATGGCCCTGGGCGGTGCTGCGCTCGCAGGGCTTGCCGGCGGCTGCTCCCTCCTCGGTATCGAGAACCCCAACGCCACTGCCAGCCAGGAAACGACGGACCCCGGCTTTCTTGAGCTCGAGGGCCTCGAGGTGCAGTTCAACGTCGAGAGCAGGTATTGGCAGTGGCTGATGATCGACGACATGTCGAGCAATCTCAACGGCCACCTCGTGGTCGCCGTTCCCGTGACGGCCGTCAACCTCGGCGAGCTGAGCAGCGTGATCAGCGACATGTACTGCAAGGCGTACGGCCCTGACGGTTCGCAGCTGACCAGCCTGTCGAGCAGGTATGCCGACGACATCCGCAACACCGGCAACATCGCGGTGAACGGTAGCACCACGTGCAAGATCTACCTGCCCTACAGTGGGGCGGGAACCTACACGGTGCAGTTCGACAACCTGCTGGGCCGCAAGCCTTCGGTGAGCTTCGAGATTGTGTATGACCCGCAGTGCGGCGTCGGTCCCTTCCCCACCAACATCAGCGGGCTTGACGCCGCCCAGGCGATTCCGCAGGGTGAGTCGTTCGACGTCGACGGCCTTACGCTTGCGTTCAGTACCGACGTTTCCGCCTACGAGTGGGCCACCGTGTCGGCCCCGGGCGATGAGTACTGGGACGGCAGGGGCGCGGTGGGAATTCCGCTGCGTGTGACGAACAACTCCGGCAAGACGGTGAGCTTCTCCAACGTGGCGTACAGGCTGTACTCGTCGGAAAGTTACCAGCTCTCCGATGCTTCCTGGTGGTTCCCGAACTCCGTGGTGAATGCCCTTGGGTCGTTGGTGCCCAACCAGACGGCTCAGGCGCTGCTCTACCTCGACTACGAGTACAGCGAGGTTACCTGTCACTGCGTGTTCAGCAACGGCGGCATGCCGGTTGTTGCCGCGGTGTGGGTACCGTAAAGGCATAGCCTACTTTGTATCGCGATGTGAGCCCTGCTTCCGCTTGTGCGGGGGCGGGGCTTTTTGTCGTGGGGTAGGTTGGGGGCGGTGTTCGCCTGTGGCGCGTTTGCCCCAGAAACGCAAAAGGGACCAGGCAAAATGCCCGGTCCCTTGAATGTGCGCGTGGCGGAGAGCTAGGGATTCGAACCCTAGAAGGGACTTTATGGTCCCTTACTCGCTTAGCAGGCGAGCACCTTCGGCCTCTCGGTCAGCTCTCCGCGTGCTGAGGGAGCATACCGCAATATTGGTCGTTTGCACAAGCCCAAATGGCCGGTATTTTAGTAACTCTGCACAATTCCTTGAGATCTAGGCGCGAAAACGCCCTTTTGGACGACGTCCGAGCCGGACACTCGGCCACGCTTAGCAGAAAAAGCTGCCTGGCACGGCGATGTCGCCCTTGTTGGCCGTCGTGCGCAGGCGGTCCCAAGAGAAGACGGTCGTAAGCTCACAGGCCGAGAGGGGCTCGGGGGAGTCGACGAGGCCCGTGAGGTGGGCGAGCCTGCCGATGAGGACCTCCGGCGTACCGAAGTGGTCGCGCATGAAGCCCAGGTCGCAGTCGCGCTCGCGTTTGGAAAGGCGGCGCGTGCCATCGGGTGCCATGAGCATGGGCAGGTGCGCATAGCGAGGCTGGTCAAACCCGAGCAGACGCTGCAGGTAGATTTGTCGGGCGCACGAGGGCAGAAGATCGCGGCCGCGCACCACGTAGTCGACGCCCATGAGCGCGTCGTCGACGGTGACGGCAAGCTGGTAGGCGTGCACGCCGTCGCTGCGGCGCACGAGGAAGTCACCGCATTCCTGCGCCAGGCATTCGAGCTGGTCGCCGTAGACCTCGTCGGTAAACTGAATCGTGCCTGAGGGATCCGCAGCCTCGGGTACGCGCAGGCGCAGCGCTGCTGGGCGCATGCGAGAGCGCTCGCTCACCTGCTCGTCGGTGAGGGCGCGGCAGGTGCCTGCGTAAATGGGCGTTCCATCACTTGCGTGGGGAGCCTGCGCGGCATGCAGCTCGGCGCGCGAGCAGAAGCACGGGTAGGTGAGGCCCATGCGCTCGAGACGGGTGGCGTACTGCTCGTATATGGCTGCTCGCTCGCTTTGGAAGACGGGGCCCTCGTCCCAGTCGAGGCCGAGCCAGCGCAGGTCGTCGATGAGTGCCTCGGTGGCGCCGGCAGGGGTCTTGCGCGGGTCGAGGTCCTCGATACGCAGGGTGAGCGTGCCGCCCTCAGTGCGCACGGCGAGCCAGGCGATGAGCGCACACCACACGTTTCCCAGGTGCATGCGGCCCGAAGGCGTGGGTGCGAAGCGGCCGTGGGGTGCTTGTGGCATGGTTTTCCTCGGTTCGGGTGACGAAATGACGTTGCGTGCATGGGCAATGATAGCCGTGCGGGGCTTGCATGTGGGCAACCTTGCGACGAACACGCTCATATTTTGTTATTACCTCGCATGATGAGCTCAGGTGTGGGAAACTTGGAGGTGAGACAAAAGATGAGAAGAGGTAACCACTCGTGAGCACAAATCAGCAGACAGATGTGCAGGCGCCCTGCATGCATCCTGCGCCTGTGCCGGAGCCGTCCTTCCTTGTGTCGCAGGACGGTGCCGTTGACATTGCCGGCGACGCCGGTGCCGTGCCGACCAAGGCGGGTCTCATAGAGCGGGCCTTCAATGCGTTGCAGGGTCGATTTGCGCCCGTCGCGTCCGCTCCGCAAGCCGACGATGACGGCTTGTACGCGTTGCCTAAAGGCTCCAAGGTGCAGAAGGTCCCCACGCCGACGGGCACGCCCGAGGGTGTGGGCTATTGCCTTGTCGCCCAGGGAATTCCCCTGCCCGCCGCCGGCGCCTCCTGGCTCGTGTCGTTTGCCGTGGGCGACGACCCCATGGTCGACGCCAAGCCCATGCGCCGCCTGCCGTGCATCCTGACCACCTGCCATGCATGCCGTGTGCGCATCCTGGCACTTATCGACGAGTTCGGACGCGTGTTCGCCACCGGCGAGGCGGTGTCGATGCCGCCTGCGCGCACGCCTGACGTGCAGTTCAAGCGCTATGCTGACCGCGATGGCGCGGGATGCGTGGAGGTTGCCCAAGAGAAGGCTCCCGCTTTTCGCGCCTGTGAGTTTATGGAAGCCACGGGAGGCATCGCCCTTACAAGCTCTCGGGTGAACCTGGGCTGCGACGCCTCGGGGCTCACGCTGTGCGCGGCCGCTGCCGTGGCCTTTCTCGTGTTCTGGCAGTTCCCGCACGATGGGGGATACTCCCTGACGGGCCTGGGCGTGCGCGATGCGCTTGGCAAGCTGCGCACCACCGACGTGTTTGAGGCGGCGCAGGGCATCATCGACATGGACGACGAGGCTCAGGGCCGCCCTGGCGTGCTTGTGCCGGGCTTGGTGTCCTATGCAGCGCAAACCCTGCGTGAGGCAGGCCTTGACGGCGTCGATGCGGCTTCGCTGGGTGAGACCGCGGGTCCTCAGGATGGAATCATGCCGGCCGGAGTGCCCTTCTTGGGCTCGCTTGCGTCCCATCCTGCCGGAGACGCTCCCCAGGCAAGCCAGGTGGTGCAGCACATCGCCGCCATGATCGGCGGCGCCCTTGCTGCCAGCGGAATCCCCGGTCTCACGGTGCTCGGGGCCGCTCCGGGCTCCGCAAACCCTGCGGCGCCTGCTCCTCAAATCAAGATGATGCGCACGACGAAGTATGCGGACACGTTCTATGTCATCTTCGACCCCTCGCAGGTAAACGCCGAGGGGGCTCGCATGCTGCTGGAGGCCGAAGGCCTGTTCAATCGCCTTGTGGGCATGCAACGGGCCTACGGTGCGGAGAAGCTGCAGACGATGGGTCCCGCTGAGACTGCCGAGCTCGACGCATGGTGCACCGACCATGCCCTTGCCGCGGCCGATCCGTACCTGGGCGGTAATCCCATGCATGCCCAACCTGCTCCTGCCGGAGCGGGAGACCTCGACGTTCGCATGGCGTTCGCGCGGGGGTGCGAGTGCCTGCGCCTGCCGTATCGCTTGGAATATGAGTTTGATTACGACGCCAAGGGACATACCCTGGTGGTGGAGATCGCATCGATGCCTGCCTGCGTCATGCCGGGTCTGCGCTGGGACAAGGGACAGGGGTGCTGGCAGCCATGCGACAAGGGGATGCGCCAGGGGCTTGCGAGCCGCTATGCCGCCTTCTCTCTTTTGGCATGCGCGGCCGTCGGTTTTTGGGCATGCCCCGATGTCGAGCAGGTTTGGGTGAACGTGCGGCGTGGGTTTGGCGCCGCGCAGAAGCTTGCTGGCGCGTCGGCCGACGGAGCAAAGCCCGAACCCTTCCTTATCCTGCCTGGTATCGGTGAGATCTGCGCTCCCACTGAGCCTGAGTGCGTGCTGTCCGCCCGCCTGAGCCGAGACCAGCTCAATGCCATGCTCGTCGACGCTGACGGCCGTGCCCGCTGCCAGGCCGACCCGTTCGAGGCGCTTTCCCGTGCCCCCCATGTCTTCAGCCTTGACGCGCACCGCAGGCTCGTGGGCGTGAAGCCCCTCTTCAACCTGGGCGATGAGCCGTTTGCCAGCGAAGAGGCCGTGCGCGAGGTCGAGCTCGACCAGCGCGTCCTGTCCGAGGAGGGCGGGGCCGAACTGGCGGCCCGTCGCGTTTGCGACCTCGGCATTTTCGAGGGTGCGACTCGCAAAGAAGAGGCCCGCCGCATCATGGAGAGCTTCGAGGGCGACGACAGCCTTGCGGCAATTGCCCAGGCCCGCGATGCCTATGAGCGCACAGAAAACCCCCTCACGCGCGCGGCTCTCATGCGCGTGATCGAGGGCATCGCGACCGACGCCATCGAGGCGGACTCGCATGACGAGGCGGCTGTGGCGCTCGACGACATCTACGGCCTGCAGGCCCAGATGGCCCGGGCCGCGCAGGCGGTGGGCAAGAATCCCAGCGAGGCGCGACGCATCCTGGAGGAGATGGTCGACTCTTCCGACATGAACGGGTGGTTCGTCGACTCCAAGACGCGGTGCTTCCGCTATTTCGACTCGTACGCCGCGCGCGCCTTGTATGGCCTGTGCTGCGCAGACGACCTGGCGGGCCGCGACTTGGCCTTGTGCGCCGACGAGTACTTCATGGCACACTACCGTCTGTCTTCCCTGCTCGACGACAACCTCGATGCTTCCGAGCAGGCCATTGCGCACGCCCGGCGGTGTGTCGAGCTTGCCCCGAGCGTGGCGGCGAGCTACCTGCGCCTGGCCCGCTGCTACTTCTCGTCGTTTGACTATGTGAGTGAGATTGCAACGCTCAAGAGTGCTTTCAAGATCATGTGGAACCCCAAGGACCTGGGGCTTGCGCTCTACTGGCTGGGATACGCCTTCTGCATGACCGACGAGCTCGACGCCGGCATGGCGTGCTACCAGCGCAGCGTCGCCTACGATCGCACGTTGGCCGATGTCGCTTCCACCGAGCTGCGCGACCTGGCCGAGCGCCGGGGCGTCGAGATCAAGACGTTCACCGAGCGCGAGGCGAAGCTCGTCTTGCAGGGGGCGGGCATTGACCTCGACCTTTGTCAGCGCAACATCGACTTTCTCGTGAAGGCCGCAGGCACCGTGCTCGATGCGGGGAACAAGGGGCTTGCCTTCAAGTTGCTGGGAGCCTCCGCCATAGGCCGGCATGACGACGCCATGGCCCCGGTGCTCAGCTCCCTGGAGGTATGAGCGCCTGTGACCGAAGCGATGGGGTGACGATATGGATTTGACAAGCAAGGTCATGGCCTTTGGGCGCAAGGCACGCCTGGAGGCTGAGCGTGCGGCCCGTGCCGCCGTGCCTGCCGTGAAGGATGCCGCCGAGCGCATTGCGCCCGCTATGAGGGATGCCGCCGAGCGTGTGACGCCAGCCGTGAAGGACGCCGCCAATCGTGTGACGCCAGCCGTGAAGGACGCCGCTGGCAAGGCTGCCGAGAAGGCGCGCGAGGTGGCCGCCCAGGCACCCGTAGCCGCACGGCGTGCGGCTGAAACTGTTGCCCATGGGGTGCAGACGGGGACGCAGGCGGCCCGCGATGGCGTCCAGGCCGCGGTGCCTGCCGTGCAGCAGGCTGCGGCGCGCACCGCGCCTGCTGTGGTGGATGCCGTCGAGAAGGCGGCTCCCACTGTGGCCGAGGCGGCGGTGGAGGCGGCTCAGTCGGCGGCCTTTGCCGCCCTCAAGGGCAAGCGCCCTGCAAGCGCCGTGGCCAATGCGGCCGCCAGCGCGGCGAAGACTGCGGCGAGTCGGGCGGGCAAGACGGCGGCCAAGGCAGTTGCCGAGGTCGCAGTGAAGAACGCGGCGGACATGCGCGAGGCCGATGCGCGTGCCCACACGGTGCACAACGCCCGTACCGGTCAAGACGTCGTGGTTGAGGCATACGTCAAGGGACCGGGCGGCAAGCGCGACTATGCTCGTGTGTATCCCAAGGGTGCCAAGGACGACTTTGGCCCTGTGGGCAACAAAGCGGTGGGCGCATTGCTTATCATGGCAGGGCTGCCCATGCTCGTCTTGCCGGGCCCGGGCGCCGCGGCCATCGCCGCCGGCATGTACTACCTGCGCAAAGCTTCCGACCATGACGACGTGGTGCACGTTGACGCCGAGGTCCGAGACCCCGCCCCCTCGTCGCCGTCATCGGATGGGGGACAGCCGCGCGCGTGTGATTCCAATACGACCGATCAAGACCCAACCATCAACGCCTAGTGAGAAGGAACGACTGACATGAGCGAATTCATCCCCGAGGACCTGGTGGCGGGCGAGCCCGTCATTTCCGTGCGCTGGCGCCTGCACAAGTGCGCCCTGCCGCTCAAGAGCAGGCACCTGCATGCCTTTGAGTCGCGCGGCCTTGCGGCGGGCCTCAAGAGCTGGGCGAGGCAGCACATCGAGTGGACCCTTGCTGAAGGTGCCCTCAAAGATCCCAACGGTGTCATGACGTTTGTGGTGGACGACCAGGGCCGTGCCCTCATGGGTGTTGAGCCCTATGTGGCGCTCGAGCCCATGGACGCGCAGGCCCTCATCGAGCGCGCCCGCGCATGTGCCGACGACCCCGTGCCCGGCGAGGTCGCCTGGGTTGTGCGCGAGGAAGGGGGCAAGACGTCGCTCGTGGCGCTCATGGATGCCAGTCGCGTGCTGTCGGGTGCAAACTCGCTTATCGCCGATTTGGCGAAGACCCTCAAGATGGAGGTCTCCTTCAATCCGGAGATGCAGGCACAGCCCGGCGACGAGGTCATGCTTGTAAGCGACGAGCACGGTGTCGTGGGCGCGACGGACGCCAACGGCGCCGCGGTGGAGCGCTTCTCGGCCTATTATGACCGCCTTGTGGGACAGACCAAGCCCGACGCCTTCGACCGAGGCAACCTCGGCATCATCTAGCAGCAAAAGGGCCCCGTGAGGGGCCCTTTTCGTACTGGGAGATTATTGGGGGGCTAGAGTTCGTTCACGATGCATGTGGGGCGCTCGCCAGCCTCAAGCCGCGTCACGTTGTCCCACATGTGGGTCTGTCCGCGGCGCATGCTGCCTGTCGTGATGCCGCCCAGGTGCGGGGAGAAGAGCACGTGCCGCGAAGCCTGCGGTGAGAGCTGGAGCAGGGGGTTCGACAGCTCCACGGGCTCGGGGTGCACGGTGTCCAGGCCTGCCCCGGCCAGGTGTCCGCTCTCAAGCGCCTGCGCGAGTGCTTCGTTGTCCACGAGCTGGCCGCGTGCGGTGTTTACGAGGTATGAGCCCGGTCGCATCTTTGCGAGGAAGCTCGCATTGACCATGCCCGAGGTCTCAGGGGTCACCGCGCAGTGCAGGCTCACGATGTCGCTCTTTGCGAGCAGCTCGTCGAGTTCCGCATACTCGATGCCCAGCGTTTCCTCGAGCTCGGCGGGCTTGCGTGAACGGTTGGCGTACAGCACGCGGCACCCAAAGGCGCGCAGTCGCGCCGCCGTCGCCTGCCCGATGGCGCCCATGCCCACCAGTCCCACGGTGCAGTCGGCCAGGTCGGTGATGCCCTCGCGCATGAAGCGCATCTTTACTTCCATCTGCCTGCCCTGTCGCACGGCCGCGTCGCTTGTGGCCACGCTGCGCAGAAGGCCCAGCATGAGCAGAATCGTTTGCTCAGCGACGGCGCCTGAGTTCATGCCGGCGTTGTTGCACACGAAGACGCCGCGCTCGGCCGCGCACGCACAGTCAAAGCTGTTGTAGCTCACACCCTCGCTTTGGATGAGGCGCAGCTGTGGCAGGCGGCTGATGAGGTCGGCGTCGACTGTGGCGATGGCGTCGGCTATGAGAATCTGTGTGTCAGGCATGGTGGCCACGACCTGGTCATTTGTGGCGCCGCGCCCCAAAAACACCACGTCGGGGGAGTCGACGCGGGTGTTGTCAGGCAGAATGCGCTTGTAGTAGGCCTTGTCGCCTAGGATGCAGATTTTCACGGGATCGGTCCCTTCGATGTCGTGTTGTGTGGCGGTGAGCATATCACGCAATGAAAAAGCCCCGCTCGGCCGGGCGGCCGAACGGGGCACAAGAGTCGATGAAGCGCTTCGGGGATTACACCGAGGGGGTGCCGCCGCCGATGTAGCCGTCAACGTAGTTGTAGTCGCGCAGCTGCACGCCACCGTTGGGGATGGCGTCGATGACCTGGCCGTTGCCAACGTACAGGGCAACATGGTAGATGTTGCCGCTGGAGTTGGTGTAGAACACCAGGTCGCCGGGGTTGAGCGAGCCGATGTCGGAGGTGTAGCTGCCGTTGCTCACCACGTTGTCGTACTGGTCGCCCGAGTAGTGGGGAAGCGACCCTCCATATGCGGCCGAGGTGAGGCCGGAGCAGTCGATGCCGCCGTAGCTCTCGCCGCCCAGCACATAGTTGGTGCCGATGTAGCTCTGAGCGGTCGAGATGATGGAGCTCACGTCGTAGCCGGTGGCGTTGCTCACCGTGTCGGAGCTTACGGTGTTGCCGCTGGAGTCGCTCCAGTCACCGGTGCTCTCGTCGTAGTGGTAACCGGCATCCTCAGCAGCGGAGATGACTTCCTGCATCTGCTGCTGGGCGGCGCTGGCAACCTGCTGAGCGGCAGCCTGTGCGGCGGCCTGGGCCTCAGCCTGCGCCTGGGCGTAGAGGGACTGCACCTCGTAGTCGAGGCTGGCGACGTAGGCGGCGCAGGCATCGGTCTGCTCGTTGAGGCTCTGCAGGTCGGCTGCCTGCTGGGCCTGGAGCTGCTCCTGCTGCACGCGTTGCTCCTGCAGCTGGGCCTCGCTGGCTTCAAGGGCGGCCTTGATGTCCTTCACGTCCTGGATGGCCTGCGCGTCGGCGTCGGAGATCTTGCCGGCGTAGTAGATGCGGCTGACGAGGTCCTCGAAGCTGGTGGCCGAGAAGATGACGTCGAGCATGTTGGCCTCGCCGGCGCGGTAATCGGCGCCCAGGCGGTCGGCCAGGATGTCCTGGGCCTCCTCGAGCTGAGCCTTCTGGTCGGCGATGAGGGCCTGGGTTTCGGCGATGGCCTGGTTGGTGGCATCGAGCTGCGCGGTCGTTGCCTCATAGGCGCCCTGGGCCTCGTATACCTGTTGGTAGAGACTGTCGAGCTCCTGCGTGGCGGCGGCGTAGCGGGCCTGAGCGTCGGAGAGTGCGGCCAAGGTCGAGGCGCTTGCCTCGGCATGGGCCGTCTGGGCAGCCACGCCCATTCCCAGCCCTGCCACGGCGACGCCGAGGGCGAGGGGCAACACGGCCATGCGGGCTATGTGTGTGCTGAGTTGCATGGTGTGGACCTTTCTTCCATAGACTAACCGGTCATTCTAACAGGCGCGCTGCATTTTCTCGACCCCTAAGACCATTTAGTCACAAACCTTTGGGGTGCCGCCTAGTGTACGTTCACGGCCGTTTGCGAAAGGGAGATGTGCCGTTTGTTTCAGCAATATGTCCGACCAGCGACGTTAGCATTAGGAGTGTGTGAAATGCCTTACAATCTGCCGAATTTACTCCGTTGGCGGTGCATACCAGGAAAGGACGGTGCCCATGCAACTCTCAGGAGCGGACATCATCGTCCGCACGCTCATTGAGCAGGGCTGCGAGACGGTCTTCGGTTATCCCGGAGGCCAGGTCATTAACATTTACGACTCCATCTTCAAGTATCAGGACGAGATTCACCACGTCCTGACCGCCCATGAGCAGGGAGCTTCCCACGCAGCCGACGGTTATGCCCGCGCCACCGGCAAGGTCGGCGTCGTCATTGCCACCTCGGGCCCCGGTGCCACCAACCTTGTGACCGGCATCGCCACCGCCTACCTCGACTCCACCCCGCTCGTTGCCATCACGGGCAACGTGTCCAACGCCCTCATCGGCACCGACTCCTTCCAGGAGATCGACATCACGGGCATCACGCTGCCCATCACGAAGCACAACTATTTCGTGAAGACGGTCGAGGAGTTGGCCGACACCATCCGCGAGGCGTTCCGCATCGCCAAGTCCGACCGTCCCGGTCCCGTGCTCGTCGACGTGCCCAAGGACGTTCAGGCGGCCCTGACCGAGTACGTCGCCGCCCCCGTGGTGCCTGCCGACCCGATGCATGCCGCCAAGCAGGTGCGCATCGAGGAGGCCGCCGAAATCATCAACGCCTCCGAGCGCCCCTTCATCTACTTCGGCGGCGGCCTCATCGCCTCCGCTGCGACCGACGAACTGCTCGCCCTTGCTGACAAGATCGACGCGCCCGTGGGCTGCTCGATGATGGGCATCTCCGGCGTGCCCACCAACCATTCCCGTTTCCTGGGCATGGAGGGCATGCATGGCCATTATGCCTGCTCCGTCGGTATGAACGAGGCCGACTGCATCATTGCTTGCGGCGCGCGTTTCAACGACCGCTCCACCGGCAAGGTCTCGGCCTTCGCCCCGCATGCCAAGATCGTCCACATCGACGTCGACGGCGCCGAGCTGTGCAAGACGGTGCACGCCGCAGTGGCCCTGCGCGGCGACCTCAAGCTCACGCTCGATAACCTGCTCGACCAGGTCGAGCGCCACGAGCGTCCCGCGTGGCAGGAGAAGATCGCCGAGCTGCGTGCCTTTGAGGACGAGCAGGCCACCGACAAGCGCGAGGGCATGACGCCCCGCAACGCGATTCTCGAGCTCAACGCCCACCTCACGCCCGACACCCCCGTGGTGACCGACGTGGGCCAGCACCAGATGTGGGCCGCCCAGACGGTCGCCCTCTCCAAGCCCCGCACCTTCATCTCCAGCGGCGGCCTGGGCACCATGGGCTTCGGCCTGGGCGCCTCGCTGGGCGCAGCCATGGGTACGGGCCAGCACGTGGCGCTCGTCACGGGAGACGGTTCCTTCGGCATGTGCGTCCAAGAGATGGCCACGCTTGCCTGGAACCATGTGCCCGTCACGATCCTGCTGCTCAACAACGGCGTGCTTGGCATGGTGCGCCAGTGGCAGACGCTGTTCTTCAACGGTCACCATTCCCAGACGACGCTCGACCGTCCTACCGACTTCGTCGCCCTGGCCAAGGCCTTCGGTGCTGACGGCGAGACGGTGTCCTCGATCGAGGACCTCGACGCCGCTCTGACCCGCGCCTTCGATTACGCCGGCCCCTACGTCATCAACTGCCTCATCGACAAGGACGAGTTCGTCATGCCGATGCTGCCTCCCGGTGGCGCAATCGACGACATCATCGTCAAGGAAGGGGAGTAGCCATGAAGTACACCCTGGCAGTCCTCGTGTCGAACCAGCCCGGCGTGCTCAACCGCGTGACGAGCATGTTCCGTCGCCGTCAGTTCAACATCTCGAGCCTTACCGTGGGTTGCACCGAGAACCCCGAGGTCTCGCGCATCACGACCATCTTCGAGGGCAACGAGGAGAGCAAGGAGCAGCTCGTCAACCAGCTCTACAAGCTGCCTGATGTCATGGACGTCAAGCAGCTCGACGAGGACTCGGTTTCTCGCGAGCTTCTGCTCATCAAGATGAAGAACGACGCCGTCACCCGCGAGGAGATTCACACCGCGCTGGCCGCCTACGAGGCCAAGATCGTGGACTACACGCGCGAGTCCATGGTCATTCAGCTTGCCGGTTCCACCCGCTGCATTGATACTTTTATCAGCCTTATGAAGGATTACACCATTCTTGAGATTTGCCGTACCGGCGTAGTCTCTTTGCAACGTGGCGGTTCTACTATCGGCAGCGTCACCCATCTGTAGTCCGTCAAGGGCTTTGGGATACATTTGAAAGTACTGAGAAGGAGTTAGTGAGCATGGCTGAGAACAGGATTTTTTATCAGCAGGACTGCGATCTGCAGAAGCTGGCCGGCAAGACCGTCGCCATCATCGGCTACGGCTCCCAGGGCCATGCCCATGCACTGAACCTGAAGGATTCCGGTGTCAACGTGGTCATCGGCCTGTACGAGGGCTCCAAGAGCTGGGCAAAGGCCGAGGCTCAGGGCCTCAAGGTCATGACGAGCGCCGAGGCTGCCAAGGCTGCCGACATCATCATGATCCTCATCAACGACGAGAAGCAGGCCGCCCTCTACAAGGAGAGCATCGCCCCCAACCTCACCGCTGGCAAGACGCTCATGTTTGCCCACGGCTTCAACATCCACTTCGGCCTCATCAAGCCCCCGGCGGACGTCAACGTTGCCATGGTCGCCCCCAAGGCCCCGGGCCACACCGTGCGCTCCGAGTACCAGGCCGGCAAGGGTACGCCCTGCCTCGTGGCTGTTGAGCAGGACGCCACCGGCGACGCCCTCGACATCGCCCTGGCCTACGCTGCCGGCATCGGCGGTGCCCGCGCCGGCGTGCTCGAGACCACGTTCCGCACCGAGACCGAGACCGACCTGTTCGGCGAGCAGGCTGTTCTGTGCGGCGGCGTCTGCGCCCTCATGCAGGCTGGCTTTGAGACCCTGGTCGAGGCCGGCTACGACCCCCGCAACGCCTACTTCGAGTGCATCCACGAGATGAAGCTCATCGTCGACCTGATCTACCAGTCGGGCTTCGCCGGCATGCGCTACTCCATCTCCAACACCGCTGAGTACGGCGACTACGTCACCGGCCCCAAGATCATCACCGAGGACACCAAGAAGGCCATGAAGAAGGTCCTGTCCGACATCCAGGATGGCACCTTCGCCAAGGAGTTCCTCCTCGACATGTCCGAGGCTGGCGGCCAGGTGCACTTCAACGCCATGCGCAAGCTGCACGCCGAGCACCAGAGCGAGGTCGTCGGCGCCGAGATCCGCAAGCTCTACAGCTGGAGCGACGAGGATAAGCTGATCAACAACTAAGGGAATATAGCTGGTAGATTCCCGTTGGGGCCCGGTTTGGTTCAGTGCTCAGACAGTCCTCGCGGCTTCGCCGCTGCGGAACTGCGCCTGAACCAAACCGGGCCCCTTTGCATGCTGCCCTCTATGGGATTCCCGCTTGGGGGCTTAAGGGCGTTTGGCGGGCGGTTGTCGCCCGGGGGTCCCAGGTATCCTTCGGTGCTCAGACAGTCCTCGCGGCTGCGCCGCTGCGGAACTGCGCCCGAAGGAAACTGGGGCCTTTTGCATGCCGTTTTGAAGGTGTAAAACGCGGGTTATGCTGCGGTGTCCATGTGACGATTTGTCTATTGTAGGTCTCGGAAAACTGACGTCGAATAGCTGCGCCGTACAATATAAGGTTATACCGTTGCCAAGGGAGAGGTTCTCTTCTATGAACGTCAAGTCTGATGCCATCAAGTTCGGCCCCATGAACGGGGCGCATCGCTCGCTGTACCACGCGCTGGGCCTCACCGACGAGGAGATCGCCCGCCCGCTCGTGGGCATCGTGAGCTCGTACAACGAGATCGTTCCCGGCCACATGAATCTCGACAAGATCGTCGACGCCGTCAAGATGGGCGTCGCCATGGCCGGCGGCACCCCCATCGTCTTCCCCGCCATCGCCGTGTGCGACGGCATCGCCATGGGCCATATCGGCATGAAGTACTCGCTCGTCACGCGCGACCTCATCGCCGACTCCACCGAGGCCATGGCGCTTGCCCATGGTTTCGACGCCCTTGTCATGGTGCCTAACTGCGACAAGAACGTGCCTGGCCTGCTCATGGCCGCCGCGCGCCTCAACATCCCCACGACCTTTGTGTCGGGCGGCCCCATGCTCGCCGGCCATGTGAACGGCGCACGCACGAGCCTCTCCTCCATGTTCGAGGCTCAGGGCAAGTACTCCGCCGGCAACATGACTGAGGAGGAGGTGGAGGACTACGCGCGTCGCGTCTGCCCCACCTGCGGTTCTTGCTCGGGCATGTACACCGCTAACTCCATGAACTGCCTCACCGAGGCGCTCGGCATGGGCCTGCGCGGCAACGGCACCATCCCCGCCGTGTACTCGCGTCGCCTGGAGCTTGCCAAGCATGCGGGCATGGCCGTCATGGAGATGCTCAAGCGCGACATTCGCCCGCGCGACATCATGACGCAGGAGGCTTTTGAGAACGCCCTTACGGTGGACATGGCCCTGGGCTGCTCCACCAACTCCATGCTGCACCTGCCTGCCATCGCCCATGAGTGCGGCATCGACATCAACCTCGACATCGCCAACGCCATGAGCATGAAGACCCCCAACCTGTGCCACCTGGCGCCGGCCGGCCGTACCTACATGGAGCAGCTCGACGAGGCGGGCGGCGTGTATGCCGTCATGCACGAGCTCAGCGAGCTCGGCCTCATCCACACCGACTGCATGACCGTCACGGGCAAGACCGTGGGCGAGAACATCGCCGACGCCAAGAACCTCGACCCCGAGGTCATTCGCCCTGTTGACAACCCCTACAGCCCCACGGGCGGCATCGCTGTGCTGCGCGGCAACCTGGCCCCCGATGGCTCGGTCGTCAAGCGCTCCGCCGTGCTTCCCGAGATGCAGGTGCATGAGGGTCCCGCTCGCGTCTTCGACTGCGAGGAGGATGCTCAGGCCGCCATCAACGCTGGCAAGATTAACCCCGGCGATGTCGTGGTCATCCGCTACGAGGGCCCCAAGGGCGGCCCCGGTATGCGCGAGATGCTGAATCCCACCTCGGCGATCATGGGTCAGGGTCTGGGCAACTCCGTGGCCCTCATCACCGACGGCCGTTTCTCGGGCGCCACGCGCGGCGCGTGCATCGGCCACGTCTCGCCTGAGGCTGCCAGCGGCGGCCCCATCGGCGTCGTGGAGGAGGGCGACATCATCTCCATCGACATCCCCAACTACACCATCGAGCTCAAGATTCCCCAGGAGGAGCTCGACCGTCGTATGGCGGCCTTCACGCCCAAGACCAAGGAGCTCTCCGGCTACCTGAAGCGTTACGCCGCCCTCGTCTCGAGCGGAGCGACCGGTGCCGTCCTCAACTAACGGTCCCGCCACGCCGGCCTCCTTTGCCCAGCGCGCCCCGATGCTCGCGGATCTCTCCCTGCGCCTGCGGGCGCTCGGGGTCTTCCGCGGACTGCTCGCAGACCCTGTTGTAGCAGGGCTTTTGAGTTATCTCGACTGCAGGCGCGACGCTCCTGTGCACGCCTGCGTGTCGATGTACGGCGAGTTTGTGAGCCGCCTGTACGCAAGCGGCCACGACAGTCTGGCACGCTATGTGCTCGACGCCGTGTGCAACGACGAGAACCCCTACGTGCTCGCCCATGCGGCTGGGCGCAACGTCGCCGCCTCGATGGAGGCGTGCGCCCGTGCCGACCTGCGCACCTTGCAGGAGGTCGCCAACCTCACCCCGGCGGCGCTGCGCATGGGTCTCGACTGGCAGGGCTTCATGCCCGGCTTTGAGACCGAGCGGGTCGAGCTGGTGTCGGAGTACGCGTCCCGCATCGAGCAGGTGGGTCGCTTCGGCTTTGGCATGTACGCGCGGTACCGCATGTTCTCGCTGGCAGACGACGGCACGGTGTGTCCCGTGGCGCATCCCGACCCCCAGCGCCTGTCCGACCTTGCTGGCTACGAGCGCGAGAAGGGTCTCATCCTGGCCAACACGCGTGCCCTTTTGGCCGGCAAGCCTGCAGCAAACGTGCTGCTGTCGGGCGATGCGGGCACGGGCAAGTCGTCCACGGTCAAGGCCGTGGTCAACGAGCTCGCCGGCGAGGGGCTGCGCATCATCGAGGTCCGCAAGGACCAGCTTAAGCTCATCCCGGCGGTGCTCGACGAACTTGCCGCCAACCCGCTCAAGTTCATCGTCTTCATCGACGACCTGTCGTTTGCCCGCGACGACGACAACTATGCGGCTCTCAAGGCGGTGCTCGAGGGCGGCGTGTCGTCGAAGAGCCCGAACGTGGTCATCTACGCCACGTCGAACCGCCGCCATCTCGTGAAGGAGAGCTTCTCCGCGCGCGACGGCGACGACATCCACCGCAACGACACGATGCAGGAGACCCTGTCGCTGTCCGAGCGTTTTGGCTTGCAGATCTCCTTCTTCAAGCCAGACAAGGCGGCCTACCTGGCCATTGTGCGCCAACTTGCGCACACATGCGACCTGGCCGTGCCTGTCGAGGAGCTCGAGGCGGGGGCGGAACGCTTCGCGCTGGGCCGCGGGGGACGTTCGGCCAGGGCGGCGCGCCAGTACGTCGACTCGCTCGTGGCGCAACAAGAAGCTTAGGCTACCCAAGACGGGGCGAGCGGTTTGTGGGCTGCTCGTCCCGCTTTTGCGTTCTTTTCAGGCATTGCCTGGTGCCGTACCAGGCATGTGGGTACAGTCAGATGCATTCGCGACGCGCACGAATGCTTGCGTTGCAGGGGATACAGGGGAGAAGGAGGGCGTATGGGCAACAAGTTGGAAGAAGAGGCCGTGCAAGATGCCGGCCTTGGGGTTTTCTGCGCAGTTGCCGGAGGCCCCGAGACTTCCCTGACGCCTGCTTCCTCCCACCCGGTGCTCGAGCGTTTCGATGTCCAGAAGCGTCGTGGCAGGCTTTACTCGACGGGCGAGGAGATTGGCAACGCGGTCTCGCACGGCGTGGGTTTTGGCCTCGCGGTGGCGGCGCTTGTCCTGCTGTGCGTGAAAGCCGCCCATACCGGAGGCGGCCTTAGGACCTGCGCGGCTGTCATGATGGGCGTGACGCTCGTGTTGGAGTACCTCTTCTCCACGCTCTACCACGCCATTCAGGCGCCTCGCGGCAAAGCCGTGCTGCGCATTCTCGACCACAGTGTCATCTACCTGCTCATTGCGGGCTGCTATGCGCCGTTTACGCTTGTGACGCTGCATGATGAGGGCGGCGTTGCCCTGTGCGTCGCGGTGTGGATCGTCGCCCTCATAGGCGTGCTCATCGAGTGCTTTGCTCGCCAGCGCCAGCCCAAGTGGGTCTCGGCCCTCATCTACCTGGCGATGGGATGGTGCCTTGTCTTCAAACTGCCGGTGCTCGCGACGCTTCTTCCTGTCGGCGGCATGGCGCTGCTCATTGCAGGTGGCCTTTCGTACTCGGTGGGCTGTGTCTTCTATGTGCTGAAGCGCATCCCATACTCACATATGGTGTTTCACTTCTTTGTGTTGGGCGGCAGTGTTTGCCATACTTTGGCAGTGCTGCTTTTTGTGTTCTAACGTCTGCAGGCGCCAGCGCTCTTAGCGCCTGCATGCACGTCCTGTTGTCTCGTAACTTTTGGAGGTCGGCGTTTTCGTATGGGCATAGGCTTATCCATCCTTCTTGCATTCGTTCTCATCTTGGTGAACGGCTACTTCTCCATGTCGGAGATGGCGTTGGTCAACGCAAGCAAGCCGTTGCTCGATCATGAGGCTGAGGAGGGAGACAAGTCGGCCAAGCGCGCGGCGAACCTCGCAAGCGACTCGGGCAACTTCCTGGCGACCATTCAGGTGGCCATCACGCTCGTTGGTTTCTTCTCGTCGGCAGTCGCTTCCACGAACCTGTCCGACCCCTTTGCGCAGTGGATGAGTTCCTTTGGCATCGGCTGGCTCACGGCTGTGGCGCCGGTGCTTTCGCCCATCCTCATCACGCTCGCCGTGTCGTACTTCAGCATCGTTCTCGGCGAGCTCGTGCCCAAGCGCATCGCCTTGGCCGACACCGAGAAGGTCGCCAAGATGGTGTCGGGCCCGCTCATCGTCTTCGGCAAGATTGCTTCGCCGCTTGTATGGCTCACCAGCGCCAGCGCAAACCTCGTGGCGAGCGTGTTCCGTATCAAGCAGGCCGACGAGGGCCAGGTCTCCGAGGAGGAGATCAAGTACATGGTCGCCGAGCAGGAGGATCTCTCCGACGACGAGAAGCGCATGATTCACGAGGTGTTCGACCTGGGCGACGCCGTGGTGCGCCAGGTCATGGTGCCCCGCGTCGACGTCACCGCCGTCGAGGATGTGCAGAGCGCCCGCGAGGTGCTCGCCTTGATGCAGAAGACCGGCTATTCGCGCATGCCCGTGTATCACGACGACATGGACGAGGTCATCGGCATCGTCAAGATCAAGGACCTCATCGCCCCCGCGCTTGCAGGCAAGGGCGACAACGCCGTGTCCGAGTTTGTGCGTCCGTGCCTGTTCGTTCCTGAGACGAAGGACCTGCTGCCCCTGCTCACCCAGATGCGCGCCGAGCGTGAGCAGATGGCCATCGTCATCGACGAGTACGGCGGAACGGCTGGCCTCATCACGATCGAGGACATCGTGGAGGAGGTCGTGGGCGAGATTCGCGACGAGTACGACCAGGACGAACAGGAGCTCACGCGCCTGTCTGAGCGCGAGTGGGAAGTCGACGGCACGTTCTCGGTCGACGACGCTGTCGAGCTTGGCTGGCCCATCGACGAAAGCGAGGAGTACGACACGGTCGGCGGCTGGTTCATGTACGAGGCCGACAAGCTTCCCGAGGAGGGCGACGTTATCGAGAAGGACGGCTGGACCTTCATGGTGACCTCCATGGACGGTCGTCGCATCGAGTCGGTGCACGCAATCGCCCCCGAGGCAAGCGAGTCCGAAGAGTCCGACGAAGACTGATGTGAGGGGCGTGCGCCCGCCCGCATCGCCTTGCATTTGCGCTACCATATACGCAGTTTGAATCAGGCGGCTCCTCGGGGTATCCCGGGGGCCGTCCCGTTTTAGAGAAAGGCCTGTGAGGCACATGAGCCTGTTTGAGCTGAAAAAAGTCGTGGTCGGTCCCGAGACGCTGTGCGCCACGGTGCAGCTCGACGCAGCTGCCCCCATCATGACTTCCGACGACATCGAGGCCACACAGCGCGTTTACGACCTCATGCCTCAGATTGCCGACCATGCCTGCATCAGCGAGGCTGGCGACGTCTTCCGCGACGCGCTGCCCCATACCGAGTGCGCCCACCTGCTCGAGCATGTGTGCGTCGAGCTCATGAGCCGCCTCGATCTTGAGGACGTGAGCGCCGGCAACACCGCCGCGGTGCCGGGCGAGGAGCGCACGTGGACCATCAAGCTGTCGTGCCCCGACGATGTGCTCGTGGCGGGTGTGGTCTCGAGCGCCGTTTGGATCATGGAGTGGGCGTTCACGGGCGGCCAGGGCGCCAAACCCGACCTCGACAGCATTGTCGAGGGCCTGCACGCCCTTGTGAAGAGTCTGCCTGAAGGCGCGGCTCAGGACTAAGGGCCGTCGGTTGGGTATAAGCACTCAACCAGTCAACGTTTGTGAGGAGAGTCTTATGAGCTCATCCAAAAACACCCCTCGTGTCGCCCTCGCAGCCCTCGTGGGTGCTGCCGTCGGCGTTGTCGCCGGCATCCTCATCGCTCCGCGCTCCGGTGCCGAGACTCGCGAGAAGGTTGCGCAAGCCGCTGAGGCTTCCTTCGGTCAGGTTGCCGACACGCTCAACGAGAGCGTTTCTGCCACGTGCGCCGATGTCGCCCAGACGGCCCAAGAGGCCGGCGAGAAGACCGACGAGCTGCGCGAGAAGATTGCCGCAGCGCGTGCCCGCATGGACCAGATGCGCGCCGACATTGCCAAGAATGCCGACCAGGTTGCTGACAAGGCCGCCGATGTCACGGCGTCCGAGCAAGCCGAAGACGCCTCCAAGGCCGAGTAAAAACGCAACCAACACGTCGTACAACCAACGGAGATCCAGTCATGCTCACTACCAAAGAGGTCAGAAGCGTCAAGGTTTGCCACGCCCATAAGCCCGGCAAAGAGCTTGACAAGAACGGCGTGCCGCGCCGTCATCGCAAGATCGGCAAGGTCTTCAAGACGGTGTTCTCGCCTGACGGCCTCAAGGTTGTGGGCTTTATCGTGCGCAGGCCCGACCTTTTGTGGATGATCAAGCGTCCCGAGAAGTTCCTGGCACTCGACGCCATGGATGTGCAGGACGGCGTGATCGTCCCCACCATGGGCGGCAAGTCCTGGGACGACGAGGCCATGAAGCGCCTCGATCTCGACTGGGACCGCTGCATCATCTGGGAGGGTATGGAGGTCAAGACCTCCGACGGCGTGGAGATCGGTCGCGTCGACGAGCTTTCGTTTGACGAGCGTACCGGTGAGCTCAACTCGTTGTTCCTCGACGACGGCGCCACCTCGCGTGCCCTTCTGGGCTCGATTGAGATTCCCGCGGCTCTTATGGTTGGCTACAAGAAGGGCATCCTCATCGTGAAGCCCGAGGCGAGGGACCTCATGCCCTCTGGTGGCCTGGCCGCCAAGGCCGGCGAGGCCTCGGCCAAGGTGTCCACCACCGCCGCTAAGTCCCAGGCCGCAGCCACGGAAGCAACCGCCAAGGCCATCGAGAGCGGCACGGTAGCCGTGGGCAAGGGCGTGGGTCGCATCAAGAACTCGGTGACGGGTGCCGTCGACGGTTTCAAGCGCGAGAGCGGCATGGGCGAAAAGAAGAAGGCCGCTTCACCTACGAGTTCGAAGGCGCCTACGACGACAAAGACGACGACCAAGAGCACATCTTCGTCGTCTTCGAAGAAGGCATCCACAAGCGCGTCGGCCAAAAAGGCCGTGACGAACCACTTGAAATCGGCTGGTTCCATGTTCTCCGATTTCAAGAAGGAGTACGACAAAGCAAAGAAGTAGGATGGAACGACGGCCGCCGCGCGCGGCCGCCTTGCGCATACGCCTCAACCAAAGTGGAGTGACACATAATGGCCGACCGTCGCCGTCCCAATTATGACAACAACACCTATGACGAGCGTGACCCTTACGCCTCTCAGGATGCCAGCGGTCGTGCCGGCTACGGTTCACGTGATATGTATGAGACTCGCGACCAGGGCTATAACGCGTCGAGGCCCTCATATACACACCAGACGTATTCAGGTGCCTATGACCAGGACGGACAAGCTGAGCGGGAGGCAAGCCCTTACGGTGGCCAGCAGCCCCAGGGACGCTATGGTCAGGGTGCCGGTGCGGGCGTCCCTCTCCAGTCGGGCCGCTATGGTTCGGATCCCTATGGCGGAAACACCTCGAGAAGCGCCAGGGGTTCTCGGGGCGGTCAGCAGCCCACACAGTATCCCGTAGGCTCGGGCCAGGCGTACACCTCGTCACGCAGGCCTAACAACGCCTCGGGCGTGGAGCCCGTCACGAGCTCCTCTCATCATCGTCAGGGTGGGTATGGCCCTTCGGGAAACCTTACCCCGCAGCACAACGGCTCCGGTATTTCCCGCCGCAAGCTTTTGGGCATGGCTGCGGGCGGCGTTGCCGCCGTGGCGTTGCTGGGTGTGGGCGGCGCACTGTGGTACACGCATCGCGCTGTGGCGTGCACCATCGATGGAAAGGTTCGCGAGCTGCCCATCGGTCTTTCGGTGCAGGAGATCGTGAGCCGCGGCTATGCGTCGCCTGTCGCGGGCAACCTCGTCTCCATCTGCGCTGATGGCGAGATTCCCGATGTGCTTGAGCGAGGCGCCGGCAACCCCTACACGCTGTGCGTCAACGGCGAGCCTGTCGACGTGAGCACGTATAAGCTGCGCGAGGGCGACGTCCTCGAGTTTATCAATGGCACCGACAAGACCGAGGACGTTACGAAGCAGACGACCGAGATCCCCTGTGGCATCCAGGTGCCTGATTCGAGCCTGCTGCTTGCCTCCATCGGCTATGTGAAGCAGTGGGGTCAGAACGGTATCTCCACGGTGGAGACGGGCGTTGTGTCGGGTCGCACCATCGACCGCGGCGTGACGCAGGAGGCGCGTGACCTCATCATCGCCAACTCCGGCGTGAACCCCGACGACGGTCGCCGCTTGGTCGCCATCACGTTCGACGACGGACCCAACCTCGACTACACCCCGCAGTACCTCGACATCCTTGCTCGATACGGCGCAAAGGCGACGTTCTTCATGCTCGGCTCGACCCTGGCCTCGGGCGAGGAGTACACGCAGATGGCCCAGCGCGTGCGCGATGCCGGCCATCAGATTGCAAGCCACACCTACTCGCACGATGACTGCACACTGTCGGGCATGGACGCAGCAACCCGTGAGGGCGAGATCTCTCAGACGTTCGACCTCATTGAACAGGCGACGGGCGTTCAGACCTCCGTGCTCCGCCCGCCCTACGGCGAGCTCAGGGGCTGGCAGTTCCTCCAGTACATGGCCGACACTGGCCGCGACATCACCATGTCGGTGTATTGGAGCGTTGACTCCGAGGACTGGAGCGTCGCCAGCAACGGGTCGGGCATCGAAGACGGCGCCGCCCAGATCGTGGCGAACTGCACGAACGGCCTGTCGGGCGACAACTACAACGGCGCCATCATCCTCATGCACGACGCCGGCGGCAACCGAGACCGCGACGTCGTGGCGCTGCCCTCGATCATCGAGCGCTTCCAGGCGGAAGGCTACGAGTTTGTGACCGTCAACGAGCTTGTGGCCGCCGATTCCACGCTTCCCGAGTGGCTGAGCTCCGGCAACGCCACACGTCCCGAGGGCTCCATCATCCCTGATACTTCGGGGATTTACTAGGAGCACGTGCTTGCGTCTGTGCTGGCCCGGCGCCTCCAGTGAACTGCCAGCAAGTTCACTGAGGTAAAGTTGGTCTTCGTGGGAAAACGCAACGGCTGATATCGTCGGTCGTTGACGAGTGCAATGTGTCTCTGGTACTGTTTTCTTCCTGTGAGGGAGTAGCTTGCGCATGATAGTGCGCGGCCCGTCAACATCATGGCCTTGTGCCTGGCGTGCCTTAATAAGCGAGACTCACGGCGGGATTGCCTCGCCGTGAGTCTCGCTTTTTTGTTGCGCGGGTTTCGGTCGAGGTGACGGGAGCTGGGAGGAGAGAGGAGAAAGCGCTTCCGTGTCGTTGGTCGAGGTCGTTCTTTTGGGTTTGGCGCTGTCGATGGACGCGTTCGCCGTCACGGTGTCAAACGTGTTTGCCCACCGTGGTTTGTCTCGCGGCCGAGCCATGCTCATGCCTGTCTTCTTCGGGGCGTTCCAGGGCCTCATGCCGCTTCTGGGCTTCTTCGCCGGTTCGCTTGTGGCCGAGGTCATCGAGCGCTATGCCGGCATCGTCGCCTTTGTCATCCTTGGTTTTGTGGGCGGCAAGATGATTTGGGATGCCTTCCACGAGGAGGAAGACGGTGACGTCGACGATAAGACGCTCACCATAGGCTCGCTCTTCGTGCAGGCGATCGCCACGAGCATCGACGCGTTTGCCGTGGGTGTGAGTTTTGTCGGGATGGGTGTGGAACCCCTTTCCGCATCGGGCATCATTGCCCTGACCACGTTTGTGTGTACCTGCTTGGCTTTGGTTGTCGGCCGTACCTTTGGCAGCAAGCTTGGCGAGAAGGCCGCGGTCGTGGGCGGCCTCGTTCTTATCCTCATTGGTATCAAGGCTCTGATCTAGTCGGCCTGTACATGTTCATAGACCCCAAGAGAAAGGGAAAAGAAAGTGGACCTATCGTTCCTTGCGTCGCCTGAGACGTGGATCAGCCTCGTTACGCTTGTGTTCCTGGAGATCATCCTGGGTGTGGACAACATCGTCTTCATCATCCTTACGAGCGATCGCCTTGCGCCTGAGAAGCAGCACATCGGTCGCAAGCTCGGCCTTGCCGGTGCCTTCGTGTCGCGTGCCATCTTCCTGTGCTTCGCGTCGTATCTCGTGCATATGACGAACAAGCTGTTCACGCTGCCGTTCAACGGCATCGACGGCGAGCCTTTTGGCATGTCGGTGCGCGACATCGTACTGTTCCTGGGCGGCGCCTACCTCATCTACAAGGGTGTCACGGAGCTGCGCGGCGTGCTGAACCTTGAAGAGGAGAAGGCCGACCACGATGAGAAGCACTCCGACAAGCCCAAGAAGCCGCTGAGCCTGCCGGGTGCCGTTGCCACCATCATGGTCATGGACGTCGTGTTCTCTATCGACTCGGTCATCACCGCCGTGGGTCTGGCCAACCAGCTTCTCATCATGATCTTCGCCGTGATGCTTGCCATCATCCTCATGATGGTCTTCATCGACCCCATCTCCGACTTCATCAATGCCCATGCTGAGATGAAGATGCTGGCCCTGTGCTTCATCACCGTCATCGGTCTGCTGCTGTTCCTCGACGGTCTGGGCATTCACTCCAACATCGAGGTCTTCGACATGCATGTTGAGAAGCTCATGGTCTACTTCGCCATGGTGTTCTCGGTCATCATCTGTGTCCTTATCATCCGTCGCAACCAGAACTATACGAACTGGCAGAAGGAGCTTGCCGAGAAGGGCCTGCCGCCCCACGAGTACGAGTCCAAGAAGAACGAGAAGGACGAGAAGTAAGACGCTCTTGTAAAGAGACGCCGAAGGGCCCCGAGGCTGGTGCGCTGTTGCGCCGCCTCGGGGCCCTTCTTTGTGCCTGGCCTAGCAAGGATTGGAAGTGCGAATAGTCCTACCAGGTGCTGTTTCTGGCAGGAACCCACACGGGACGCGGTGACCTTGGTGCCAATCGCTTACAGGGGGTGCGTGGACCCCAGGGGCTCCTCGCGGCCGTCCATGGGCTTGCCGTGGTAGTCCAGGCCGCCCGTGAGGAGCGCCATGGGCTCTCCGGCCTCAAAGGCGGGCAGGATGCGCAGGTAGTCCTCGATGCCACGCTCAAAGACCTCAGGGAAGCTCTCGGTGCTGCTCTGAGGCTTGAACGGGTCCTCCCAGGCCAGATGTGCCATGTTCATCGAGGGGTTGTCGGCGCCCTCGTCCACCTTGTGGGCAAGTGAGGCGAGCTGGGAGTGGGGTCTGGCCAGGCGCTCGGCGCGTGAGATGTTGCGCTGGCGGGCCGAGCCAAAGGGCTCGATCTTCTGGTAGCACAGGCGCATGTCGTCCACGGCGCCCGGGTAGTCGACGGGCCGCACATCGAGCTCGAAGACGGCGCGGGCCGTCTGGGCGAGCAGCGTGCCCGCCACGAGCAGTCCCTCGGGCGAGCCGGCCAGCACGGAGGCTGGGGTGAGCTGGGCGCAGTTCACGCCGCGCAGGTGGTCGAGCATGCCGCAGTCAAGCTCGCTCTCAATCACGGCGTGCACCTCGTGGTACGCGTCGGCGAGCTCACGGTTGTAGTCGCACAGCTCGTATTCGTGGGCGTATACGAAGGGATGGGCGTTGCGGTCGAGCACATAGTGGGCGAGCAGGCCCGCCACAAAGGCGCGCCCCAGGCCTGCCTTGTCCTGAGGCAAGTGCGCGACGTCGGCGCGCAGGCGATCGAAGGCGGCGGAGACGCGCCTGCGGTGCATGTTCGAGCCCATGGCGCGCACGGCGTTGCCGCGTGCGCACGTCACGGCGAAGAAGAACGGGTCGGGGCCCTGGCAGCCCATGAGAAACAGGTCGTGTTCCTCCTCGGCGAGGCACAGCTCGCGCCCCACACGGTGCAGGACTTCCTCGCCGAAGAGATGATGGGTGATGAGTGCCGGCATGGCTGCTCCCTTCATGTGACCTTGTGTGTACAAGGCTGGCTCGAATGCACAAACTTTGCCCTCTGTGGGTTCATGTGCGGTGAAAAACGAATACCATGGTGCGCAACGGTACGTGCATGTGTGTCGGGGGCATCCTCGGCACGTCGGAAGGGCTCAATGCCCTGTTTCGCCCCCTTGAGAGAGGACCTTTCCGTGTCCACAAAGCTTACCAGTATTGAACGCAAATGGGTCCTTTACGACGTGGGAAACTCGGCGTTCGTGCTGTTGTGCACCGCCGTGGCGCCCATCTACCTCAATTCCTTGCTTGAGGGCGCCGGGCGCACCGATGTCGTTACGTCGTTCGGGTATGCCCAGACGATTGCAAGCCTGGTTGTGGCAATCCTTATGCCCATCCTGGGCTCCCTGGCCGATTTCGAGGGCAAGAAAATCAAGTTCTTCCTCGGCTTCTTCCTTACGGGCGTCATCTGCTGCACCTGCATGGCGCTGCCCTTGAGTTGGTTTGCGTTCCTGGTGGTCTATGTGCTGGCCACGGTGGGCCTCAACTCGTCGATGACGTTCTACGATTCCATGCTTGTCGACGTCACGAGCGACGAGCGCATGGACGCGGTCTCTTCCCATGGGTATGCCTGGGGCTACGTGGGCTCCACGGTGCCGTTCATCGGCTGCCTGGCGCTCATCTTCGGCGGTCCTGTCATTGGCATCCCCACGGCGGTCGCCACGCGCCTGTCGTTTGTCGTCACGGCGCTGTGGTGGGCCGGCTTCACGATTCCTCTTCTGCGCAGCTACCGCCAGCGTCACTTCAAGACGTCGGGCGAGACGATGGGCCAGGCCGTGCGCAAGAGCCTGTCGGGGCTTGCGGGTACCATGCGCAAGATCACGAAGGACAAGTCCCTCTTCTTCTTCATGCTCGCGTTCTTCTTCTATATCGACGGCGTCCATACCGTCATCGCCATGAGCACGTCATACGGTACGAGCTTGGGCATCGACTCCACGCAGCTCGTTTTGGCGCTGCTTGTGACGCAGTTCGTCGCGTTTCCCAGCGCCATCGCCTACGGCTGGCTTGCGGGCAAGTTTGGCACGAAGCGCATGATCATGATTGCTGTGCTTGCCTACGCGTGCATCGTGTTCTTTGCGGCGTTCTTCCTCAAGACGGCGTTTGAGTTCTGGGTGCTGGCGGTGAGCGTGGGCCTTTTCCAGGGCGGCATCCAGGCCCTGTCGCGCAGCTACTTCGGCCGCCTTATTCCCAAGGAGAACTCCAACGAGTTCTACGGTTTCTTTGATGTCTTTGGCAAGTACGCCAGCGTCATGGGGTCGTTCCTCGTCGCTGTGATCACCCAGGTTACGGGCGACGCCTCTCTGGGTGTGCTTTCCATCGCGGCCCTGCTGCTTGTGGGCTTGATCCTTTTGGTTAAGATGCCCGAGCCCACGCGCCGTGCTCAAGTGGGGGAATAGGGGACTTGTGAGAGAGGTAACGAATCAGGCTCATGTGGGCATGGGGCTGCTGCGTGCCAAACGCGATGCCCTGGGATTGTGGAAGGCGGACGGTTCCGGTCCCTTTTGTGCGCCCGAGCCGCGCGAAGTGCAAGGTTGCGCGCTGCTCTTCGAGGGCGGTGGCATGCGGGTGAGCTATACAACGGCTGCCGTTGTAACCCTGCTTGAGCAGGGGATTCGCTTCCCCTTTATGTGCGGGGTCTCGGCTGGTACCTCAAACATCGCCAACTACCTGCACGGCGATCCCTGGCGAGCCCGCGTGAGCTTCACCGACATCGCGCTCGATCCGCGCTTTGGCGGCTGGAAGACGTTTGCGCAGGGTAAGGGTTTCTTCTCGGCGCATTGGCTCTATCAGGAGTCATGCCTGCCGGCAGGCCCGCTTGTGTACAACTATGGCCGCTACGAACGCTCCGGTGCCGATTTTGCCATCCAGGCATTCGACATCGAATCCGGTGAGTCGGTTGTGTGGGGTAGGGACGACATCCATTGCCTGAACGACCTGATGGTGCGCGTGCGCGCAAGCAGCACCATTCCCTTCATGATGCCGATGACGCAGGTAGATGGGCATACTTTTGCCGATGGAGGCCTGGGGGAAGGGGCGGGCCTTGCGCTTCAGACGGCGCTCGACGCGGGATATGAGCGTGTGTTTGCGATTCTCACGCGCCCTCGCGCCTATCGCAAGGGTAAGACGGGCAAGAGCCAGCTGCTGCTCTCGAGTCTCTACGAACGTCGATATCCCAAGCTCGCACAGGCCCTGCGCACGCGCAACGAGCGCTACAACGCCGAGCTGGAGCGCTTGGAACAGATGGCCCGTGAGGGTCGCGCCTACATCGTCTATGCCGACGGCATGGCCGTTTCCAGCTCTACGTGCGACGTCGATGCCTTGCGCGCAAGTTACGCCGACGCATATGGGCGCTATCAGACGGAGCTGCTCCGCTGGCTCGATTGGCTGGGGCTGTCCTAGGCCAGCATGCGTATATGAGCGACAAAAAAGGCCGCCCCAGCTGGGAAGGCCTTTTTTGTTTGCTGCGTTGAGGAATTGGAGAGCCTAGAGCACCTTGCTCAAGAAGTCCTGCGTGCGCTTCTCCTTGGGGTTGGAGAAGAGCTCCTGGGGCGTGCCCTGCTCCACGATGTTGCCGCCGTCCATGAACAGCACGCGGCTTGCGACCTCGCGGGCGAAGCCCATCTCGTGGGTCACGACGATCATCGTCATGTTGTCGTCGGCCAGCTCGCGCATGATCTCGAGGACCTCGCCCACCATCTCGGGGTCCAGGGCGCTCGTAGGCTCATCGAAGAGCATGACCTTGGGCTTCATCATGAGCGCTCGCGCAATGGCGACGCGCTGCTTCTGACCGCCGGAGAGCTGTCCGGGGTAGGCATCGGCCTTGTCGGGCAGACCAACACGGTTAAGCAGGCGCTTTGCCTCCTCATGTGCCTCTTCCTTGCCCATGAGCTTGAGCTTGGTGGGGGCAAGCGTCAGGTTGCCCTCGATGGAGAGGTTGTTGAAGAGGTTGAAGTGCTGGAACACCATGCCCATGTGGCGACGCACCTCGTCGATGTTGACGTGGGGTGCGGTGATGTCCTTGCCCTCGAACAGGATCTGGCCCGAGGTGGGAATCTCGAGCAGGTTGAGGCAGCGCAGGAAAGTGGACTTGCCCGAGCCGGACGGCCCGATGACGACGACCTTCTCGCCGGGGGCGATGTGCTCGTTCACGTCGTTGAGAACGACGTGGTCTCCATACGCCTTGACCAGGTGATTAACGGTGATCACTTTCGCGCAGCCTCCTTTCGATCCTGTTAAAGATAAAGGTCAGGATCATGACCATGGCCAGGTAAATGACCGCGATTGCAAAGAACGGGACGAGTGCCTGGAACGTGTTGCCCTGGATGATCATGGCGCCCTTCGTGAGGTCCTTCAGGCCGATGACTGTGACGATCGAGGTCTCCTTGAGCAGGGTGATCGTCTCGTTGCCCAAGGCGGGCAGAATGTTCTTGAACGCCTGGGGGATGATGACCGAGCGCATGGTGGTGCCATAGGACAGGCCCAGCGAACGGCCTGCCTCCATCTGACCAGGCTCAATCGACATGATGCCCGAGCGCACGATCTCGGCGATGTAGGCACCCGAGTTCATGCCGAAGGTGATGACGGCGCAGGTGACGAGGTTCGCCTCGGTCGAGCGTGCCGACGCCCACACGACAAACCACATGATGAGCAGCTGGACCATGGTCGGTGTGCCGCGAATGACGGTGATGTAGACCTTGGCGATGATGTTGAACAGGCCCAGGATGGGATTCTTCCTGCGGCCCTGTTGCTGCTGGTCGTGCGCCGATCGAATGATGGCGCAGATGACGCCCAGGATGAGACCGAGCACGAATGCCAGGGACCATACCATCAGCGTGATGCGCAGGCCGCTCAAGAAAAACGTGTAGTTGTCCTGGTAGACGAACGTCTGGTACAAGCCCAGCTGAAGGGTTTCGATGAACTCTTCCACGGGCGAACCTCCTCAAAACATAAGGGCGGGCGGCCTGATACGAGACCGCCCGCCCCACAGACAAGCGGGTTGAATGATGCGGTGCTTACTTACTTCGCCAGGGACAGGCAGTCCTCGACGGCGGAGAAGATGGCCTTGGAGGTGACGGTGGCGCCAGCCAGAGCGTCGACGCCCTCGGTGCCGTTGGCGGCCACGATGGCCTCGGGCAGCTGGTCGATGGCCTTGGAGCCGATGCCCTCGGTCTCGGAGTTGTCGCCCACGGTCACGGTTGCGATCTTGCCGTCCTTGACCTCGACGGTCACGGGCACCTTGCCGCCGATGCCCTTGCCCTCGGCGGTGTAAGAGCCGTCCTTGTAGGAGCCGCCCTTGTCCTCGGAGGCGTCCTTGTCCTCGGAGGCGTCCTTGTCCTCGGAGGCGTCCTTGTCCTCGGAGCCGTCGTTGATGTAGGTGTCGATGACCTTCTTGACGCTGCCGTCGGCGATGAGCTCCTTCAGGGCGCCGTTGATGGCGTCGAGCAGGGCGGTGTTGTCCTTGTTGACGGCGATGGCGTAGTCCTCCTCGACATATGCGGTGTCGAGGATCTTCAGGCCCTTGTTGGCTTCAACGTAGTTCTTGGCAGGCTCGTTGTCGATGATGACGCAGTCGACCTTGCCGGCCTGGAGGGCCTGGACGGCGGTGGGGCCGCTGGTGTAGGGGATGACGCGGTCCTGGCCGTAGTCGTCGGCGGCGTAGATGTGACCGGTGGTGTTCTCCTGCACGCCGATAAGGAAGTCGGCGTTGTTGGCTAGGTCGTCGGGGCTGGAGATGGGGGAGTCCTCGGTCACGATGATGACCTGGACGCCCGAGGCATACGTGTCGGTGAAGCTGACGTTCTTCTTGCGCTCGTCGTTGACCGTGATGCCGGCGAGGCCCATGTCGATCTTGCCGGTCTGGACGGCGGTGATGATGGCGCCGAAGTCCATGTCCTCGATCTCGAGCTCGAGGCCGAGCTTGTCGGCGATGAGGGCGGCCACGTCGGCGTCAATGCCGACGATCTTGTCGCCGTCATAGTACTCGTAGGGCGGGAAGGTGGCGTTGGTGCCCATGATGAGCTTGCCCTGCTCGACGGTCTTGAGCTCGGCTGCCTTGTCATCAGCGGCGAAGGCGGCGCCGGTGCCGGCGAACATGCCCATTGCGAGGCCGGCTGCGAGGGTGGTGCAGAAGCTGCGGCGTGAGACGTTCATGGCGATATCTCCTTAGGTTGACAAATTACGACGTGCTATGGAAACACTATATCCCTCGCACGTTTCCGATATGTACGAAAAGTGCGCAAACGGGGGTTTATGCGGACGAAAGCCGAAATTTTTCACTCCAGCGTATTAAACGCCACCGTTTTGCGTTATGGTGTACTCCACCAAACTAAAGTGCTTCGGCGCGGACACGCTTGAAGCCGTCGAGAGGATGGTCACATGTTCAAGTCCGGTATGACCCGTCGCCAGTTCGCTGTTTCCGCCGCCGCCCTGTGCGCCATGACTGCGTTCGGCGCAGGCCTGGCCTTCGCTGAAGATAAGAAGGAAGAGGCTGCTGAGGTCAAGCTTGACGGCCCCTTCATCGTTGGTTTCGACCAGGATTTCCCGCCTTACGGCTATGTGGGCGATGACGGCAACTACACCGGCTTCGACCTCGACCTTGCCGCCGCCGTCTGCGAGAAGGAGGGCTGGGAGGTCAAGTACGAGCCCATCGCCTGGGACGCCAAGGATGCCCTGCTCAACTCCGGCCAGATCACCTGCATCTGGAACGGCTTCACCATTGAGGGTCGCGAGGACGACTACGCCTTCACCGCCCCGTACATGGAGAACCGCCAGGTTGTCGTTGTGAAGGCCGATTCCGGCATCGCCAAGCTTGCTGACCTTGCTGGCAAGAACGTGGTCACGCAGGCCGACTCCGCAGCCCTGAACCTTCTGTCCGAGGGCGGCGACCAGGCTGAGCGGGGTGCTTCTTTTGCCAAGCTCGAGACTCTTCCTGACTACAACACCGCCTTCATGAGCCTGTCGATGGGCGAGTACGACGCCGTCGCGCTCGATTACCCCGTCGCCGTCTTCCAGATTGGCGACAAGGCTGACGAGTTCACCATCCTCCCCGAGTATCTGAACTCCGAGCACTACGCCGTGGGCTTCGCCAAGGGCAACGAGGCCCTTGCCGCCAAGGTCGAGGAGGACCTCAAGGCCCTCGCCGAGGACGGCACCGTCGAGGAGCTCTGCAAGAAGTACGCCGACCAGGGTGTCGACTTCACCGCTTGGTGCCTTGGCAAGGACGAGAAGGCCGCCGACGGCGCCGAGGCTGCCGGCCTCAAGGACGGCGACTACACCGCCGAGGGCAAGGGCATCGGCGGCAAGGTGCCCGTGACCGTCACCGTCA
>UQBS01000012.1 GCA_900539345.1 uncultured Coriobacteriaceae bacterium
ACTGGTGATCTCCGCCTTGAGAGGGCGGCGTCCTAAACCGCTAGACGAACGGGCCAAAGTGGCTGGGATAGAGGGAGTCGAACCCCCATTGACGGAACCAGAATCCGCTGTCCTGCCATTAGACGATATCCCAAATGGCAATTTGCTCGGCGCTCCGAAGTGATTCAGTGCGTGTTTGCGAGGAGTTATATTACGGACTGTGAGAGCTCCTGTCAACACCCTTTTTCGAAAACTTTGATTCTATGAAGGAACTGTGAGCAAAGCTTGGTACACGCGGTATTCAAGGCTTGCCGTTAGACTACAAACAACCGAAAGGGCCTGCGGCCCGGCCACGACCCAAGGATGGAACATGAAGATCAATTACTGCGACGTTCGTTTTGACAAGGCGTTTGGCACCGCCGCCCAGCTGCCCGAGAGCACCCTGCCCGAAGTCTCTTTCGCCGGGCGCTCCAATGTGGGCAAGTCCTCGCTCATCAACAAGCTTTTCGGGCGCAAGAAGCTCGCCATGGTCTCCTCTACCCCCGGCAAGACGGCGACCATCAACTTCTTCGTCTCTGGCATGGTCAACTTCGTCGACCTCCCCGGCTACGGTTACGCCCAGGTCTCCAAGAGCGAAAAGACCCGCTGGGCTCGCCTCATCGACGAGTACTTCAACCAGGACAGGCGCTTCGCCCTTGTATGCTGCCTCGTCGACATCCGTCACGATGCAAGCAACCTCGACATCAGCATGGTGCACTTCCTGCAGCATATGGAACTTCCCTATGCCATCGTCTTCACCAAGGCTGACAAGCTGTCCAACAGCAAGGCCATCCAACAGAAGAATCTTCTACTTAAGCAGCTTGGAGCGCCTCAGGACACGCCGTGCGCCCTCACCTCGAGCCAGACCGGCAGGGGCATCGAGGACCTGCAAGCCATTATCAACGCGGCTTGCGGCGAGGCCTGCTAGCCCTCGAAGCCCTCGTCTTCGATAAGGGCCCCCGAATCGGCAGCCTGCGTGGCAAGCGTGTCGCACCGCTCGTTGTATTCGTGACCCGCATGCCCACGAACCCAATGGAACGTCACCTCATGCGGCTCCTTGGCAACAAGGAGCCGTTTCCATAGGTCGATGTTCTTCACCGGCTCTTTCTGAGAGTTTTTCCATCCCCTTTTGAGCCACCCGTCAACCCAGTTCTTGTTGAACGCGTTGACGACATACTGCGAATCGGTGTGCACTTCTACCGTGCAGGGGCGCTTAAGCGCCTCGAGGCCAATGATGACCCCCATGAGCTCCATGCGGTTGTTCGTGGTGCGTCGATACCCCTGGGACTTCTCGAGCGTATGGAGCTTGCCCGCCGGATCGGTGTAGAGAAGCACCGACCCATAGCCGCCGGGCCCGGGATTTCCGCGCGACGAACCGTCGGAATAGAGCGTTACGTGCATATGGCCTCCTGAATACCTGCCAAAGATCAAATACAAACGAAATAGCGCCCGAACGCGCCTATCCGCGGGGATGAGCCTGCAGGCTTACCTCGCGAAGGCGCTCAGGCGTCAAATGAGTATAAATCTGTGTGGTCGACAGACTCGCATGGCCCAACATTTCCTGAACGCTTCGCAAGTCCGCTCCACCGTCGAGCACCTCGGTGGCAAACGTGTGGCGCATGGTGTGCGGCGTGGCCATTCCCGCAAGCCCAGCTCGGGCAAGCAGCTTCTCAAAGCGCGCTCGCAACGAACGCTCCGACATGCGTGCGCCGCGCGCGTTGATGAAAAGCGCCCGCTGTGCGTCGGCAGCCTCCTCGGCCGCAAGGCCACCTTTGTGATTTGCAAGCAGCACGGGTCTTGCATGGGCAAGGTAGGCGTCGAGCGCGCGAAGCGCAGCCGGATATAACGGAACGATGCGCTCCTTGCTTCCCTTACCAAACAGTCGCACGCTCTTGTCGGAAAAGTCGATGCGATCGACGTCGAGGGAGGCAACCTCACCGATACGCGCCCCACTTGCATACAGAAGCTCCACCAAGGCGGCATCCAATGCGCCCGCCGGCGTCGAGGCGTCTGCGCACTTGAGCAGCTTCTCGACGTCTTCCTGGCTCAAGACATGCGGCAGGGGTTTGGGCAGTTTGGGGCTCGAGACCACGGCGGCAGGATTAGACTCGATGACCCCCTCGCGCACGAGCCACGAATAGAACGACCTCACCGCGGACAGGCGTCTGTTGACCGTCGTCTTGGCATACGCGGCCCCCGAAAGGGACGACAGGAAACGCCGAAAGTCCCTATGCGTGGCCTGAAGCACGTCAATGCCGCAATTGGACGCCCAAATCAAAAAGCAGTCGAGGTCCTGGGCATAGGCCGCCACAGTGTTGGGCGAATAGTTTCTGACACGCGCAAGATACGACAGAAAATTGTCGGCAAGCCCGCGTGCCTGGTCGCCGGCGCTATCGGCCATCGTCACCCCAGACGAGTTCCGTATGCGCCTCGGGGTCGATATCGACAACAGAGGCGTTTGCCGCACACCATGCGTCAAGATCGGCCGCGGCGCGCTTGGCATACAGCTTGTACTTGTCGCGTTTGGAGAGTTTGCCTTTGTGGTCAAGCGGAGGCACGATGCCGAAGTTGACGTGCATAGGCTGATAGTCTTTTGTCGCAGGGTCGGTGGCATAGGCCATAAGGGAACCGAGCGCTCCCGTCACCGGCAGCGGCGAAAGGGCAAGGCCACGCAGGTCGGCCAGGGTGTTGTATGCAGCAAGCAAGCCGGTGGCAATCGCCTCGGTATACCCCTCGGTGCCGGTGATTTGACCCGCAAAACGGATGCGTCGGTCACCCTTGAGCGCGAAGGTCTCATCGAGGCAGGCAGGTGCATCGATGAAGGTGTTGCGATGCATGACGCCATACCGGAAGAACTCGCACTCCTCAAGACCTGGGATCATGCGGAATACACGGCGCTGCTCAGGCCAGGTGAGGTTTGTCTGGAAGCCCACAAGGTTGTAGGCCGTGCCTTGCCTGTTCTCAGCGCGCAGCTGCACCACCGCCCAAGGCCTGCGCCCCGTGCGGGGGTCGATGATGCCGACGGGTTTGAGGGCGCCGAAACGAAGGGCGTCGTGGCCGGTGCGCGCAACCTCCTCAGCCGGCTGGCAGGCCTGGAAAAGCTCGCGACGCTCGAAATCACGCAAGATGGCCTTCTCGGCGCCCACAAGCTCGTCGACGAATCGATCGTATTCCTCTTTGTCCATAGGGCAGTTGAGATAGTCGTCACCATCCCCCTTGTCATAACGGGACATGGCGAAAACCTTCTCGCGGTCAAGCGTGGAGGCATCGACGATGGGCGCGGCGGCATCAAAGAACGACAGCTTCTTACCTCCCACAAGGCCCTCGACCGTCTGAGCAAGGGCACCCGAACACAGAGGTCCCGCCGCCACGACGACAGGACAGCCCTGGGGAAGCTCGACCACTTCCTCTCGGATGAGTTCGATAAGAGGCTCGGCAGCCACGGCCTGCTCGACGAGAGAGGAGAAGACGTCCCTGTCAACCGCAAGGGCACCTCCCGCCGGCACCGCAGCCTGCTTGGCAAGCCCGATAAGGGTCGACCCCAGACGCGTAAGCTCAGCCTTCAGCAAGCCGGCAGCCGAGTCGGCGCGCAGGGCCTTGAGGGAGTTCGAACATACGAGCTCAGCCAAGTGGTCAGTCTTATGCGCAGCCGAAGTTGCCTGGGGACGCATCTCATAGAGCTTCACGGGCACACCCCGCTTTGCAAGCGCCAGGGCGCATTCGCAACCTGCCAGGCCTGCACCGATGACGACGACGCCGTCTGTAACCGTGTCCATGTGTCTCGCTTCCTGTCGCGGCTTTGTACCGTTTATGTCCGGTAGCTATTGTGCGACAAGAACTCCCGTTCTGAAAGGCTGTATCGCCCGTCTCGCAACCTCACCACCCTTCCGTCAAGCTCGAGCATCGACAATGTGCGTGTCACGGCAGCAACCGGCGCGCCAAACGTGGCAGCAAGCTCGCCGGCAGGACAGGGGCTTGCCTGCAGCGACCCGAGAATCCTCTCCTCAAGCACGCCCAGACCCTTGGGACGCGAGGGCGCGGCCGGACCCTCGTGGCGCAGCACGCCGTATATGCGCGAATATGCGATCTCGAGACACTCCCTGTCCCACACCGGAAGCGCCCCCGGCTGACTCGCGATAATGTAGTTGGAGCCAACCGAATTGGGCGAAAAGACACTGCCGGGAAACACCAGGAGCTCCCGGCCGTAGTCCTCGGCGTATCGCGCCGTGGAAAACGTGCCCGAGGGCATACCCGCCTCGCAGATGACAAGGCAGCGCGACAAAGCGGCTATGACCGCGTTTCTCTTGGGGAACGTCCAACGGGCCGGCGGGGTCCCCCAAGGATGGATGGAGACAACGGCACCCCGGCAAGCCACGATGGTGTCGAGCATATCACGCGCGCCGCTTGGGTAGACGACATCGGCCCCCGACCCCAAGACCGCCAGCGTCGGCGCCTGTTTCTGAATGGCACGTCGCTGAGCTGCCTGATCACACCCAATCGCCGCGCCCGACACCACCTGCAAGCCCATCTCGCCGGCGGCGTCAGCGGCCAGTTGGGCACATGCCACGCCATATGAGGTGGCCTTGCGCGCGCCGATGATCGAAACGCTCTCGCGGCCCAATGCCTCGGGGTCGCCCACAACATAGAGCGTCTCAGGTCTGTCAGGCACCTCAAGCAGCAACTCGGGGTACAGGTCGTCGCCGGGATGAAGCTCGTGGCGCGGACCGGCAAGAAGCATGCTCGTGCTCATATGACCTCCCCTGCCCCATATCTAAATCCAAAAGCCTCCAACAGGTGCGCAGCGCCAAGGCGCTCACTGCCGTCCATGTCGGCAATGACGCGCGCGACTTTGACAAGCGAGCTCAAACCGCGGACCGAGACGCCCCTTCGCTCGCTCATGTGCTCCACGAGCCTAGCCGCCTCGTCGTCGACCCCTGCCCTCACAAGAGACTGCGCGAGTTTGCCGTGCACACCCTCAAACCCAGGGGCAGTCTCTTCAAACCGGGCGGCCCTCCATGCCGCAAACTCCCTGGTCTCTTCCACGACGGAGCGGAGCCGACTCGAAGACGTGCAGGTGCCTCTGCCAAGGAGCTCGTCGGCGCTCGGGCGCTCGAGAGTCACCGACATGTCTATCCTGTCGATCAGGGGCCCTGCCAGCTTTGCCTGATAAGACCGGATGGCAGTCTCGGAGCACGTGCACGTCGCCGCAGGGTCTCCAAAGTGGCCGCACGGACATGGGTTACTCGCAGCGACAAGCTGGAAGCGGGCCGGAAAGGCATACGTGCCTTCCACACGCGTGACACGCACCACGCCCTCTTCAAGCGGCTGGCGCAACGCTTGCAATGTCAGGCGGTTGAACTCCGCCAGCTCATCCAGGAACAGGACTCCGTTATGGGCAAGCGAGACCTCTCCAGGCATAACGGGTCTGCCCCCGCCGAGAAGGCCTGCGACCGACGTCGAATGATGCGGGGCACGAAACGGCCTGCGCCTGCCCGCAACGCATTCCCCCTCCGCGCCGCACACCGAGTAGATGAGCGCCGTCTGAAAGTACTCTCGATCGTCGAGGTCGGGCAAGATGGAAGGAAGGCAACGGGCCAGCATCGTCTTGCCCACACCAGGCGGACCCACCATGATGATGCCCAGGCCACCGGCTGCGGCAATGCAAAGAGCACGCTTGGCAAGCTCCTGCCCGGCGACGTCTGCAAAATCCGCCTCTCCGCTAGCCGACGCAACTTCTGAGCACGCCGAGCTCGCAGGATAGCCCACTTGGGCAAGAGGTTCGTGAAACTCCGCCAGGCTGGTGACATAGCGCACATCGGCCTGCCCCACCAGGCCGAACGCATCGCCTTGCGGACAAATGAGGCGCAAGCCCTCACGCTGGGCAAGCTCGACATAGGCGACAAGCCCCCGAATGGGAAGGACCTCGCCTTCAAGCGAGAGCTCCCCCACTATGAGGCACTTGTCGAGACCCTCCGGCTCCATCTGCTCGGTCGCCACAAGGATCCCCACGGCCATGGGCAAGTCGAACGACGAGCCGGTCTTCTTCATGTCGGCCGGCGACAAGCTCACAGTGACAGATTTGCGAAGCGCCCCGAAACCCGAGGCTGGAAGGGCGCACCGCACACGCGTGCGCCCCTCCCCCACCGCAAGGTCGGCCCGGCCCACCACGGCCACACCGGGCAGACCGGAGCTCACCGAGACCTCCATCTGCACAAGACGCGCCTCGACGCCCCAGAGCATCGCCGTCTTGACGCTCACAACGTGCGGCATCAGCCCTCCCACTCGCAGATGCCCATGAAATGATGGACTTGGGCGCGGCGGGGCCTAACGATGTTGATTGCGAGGGCGTCGAGCCTCACGCTTTCGAACCACTCATGAGTTCTGAGGTAGTCGAGCGTGATCCTGCGGTACTTCCGAATCTTCTCGGCAGTAATGGCGTCTTCTGGCAGGGCATCGGCACCGAGGCGCGTCTTGACCTCGACGAGCACGACGGTGTCATCTTTGACACAGACAAGGTCCGCCTCGCCGGCTGCCGTGCGGTAGTTGCGCTCGAGAATCTTGTATCCCCAACGGCGAAGGTACCGGGCGGCAATGTGCTCGCCGAGCTTGCCCAGCTGATGGGGATCATGAATGTCGTAGCGACCCAGGTCGCCCTCTTCGTCAAACTCGCCATCGTCACATTCCAACGTGCTTGAACCGGTCTCAATCCATCGATCGGACAGGCAACTCTGCGCCTGCGTCACAAGATCGTCTTCGCTGTAATCTTCTTCGTCCTCGTCGTAATCCTCGTCATCCAGGTTGTCTTCAAAACCATCGGGATAAGAGCGCGCGAGCGGGTCGTTGGCAAAGATGTTGTCGCCTATGATGCTGTCCGTGGCCATCGAGCACGCTTTTCTTGCTTTGCGTGCGACTGGGGTCTCGTCTTCGCCTTCAGCCCAAGCGTCTTGTTCCACACCCACGGCCTCGAAGGAACCAACCTCATCCTCCACGTCCACGGCTTTGGTGGGACCAGCCTCACCCCATGCGCTCCCGGATTCGGAGGAGTCGGCCTTCGCCGCCGCATTTTCCGCCTCGGACGAATCAGCCTCATTCCCAACAGTCTCGCTTTCGGACGGGACGCCCTCTTCCTCGGTGCTCGTTGCCTCAGCGGGCGTTGCGGCGACTTCGGCATGCGCAGTGGCCATCGCGCAGGCGCCCTCATTGATTAGCTCGACCCCAGCCGGACCGCCCTCAACCTGCACGTCCACGGGCTCGGTCTTGACAGCGCCGTCCTGCACGGCGGGGGTATCGTCGACCGCTGTAGCAGCCTTACGACGGCCCGACCTCTTCGCCCGCGGAATCTCGGGCGTCTCCCCACCCTCCCCAGCCAGCGACACGGCATCACCTGGCGCCGTCTTCCTTCCCCTTGTCGTGTGCTTTGTGCCAGTGGTTTGCTGTACGGACTTCTTCTCGTCTTCCATACCGACCTCCTTGTCTGCGAACCAACAGCAGCCCAAGCATGTCAGATTCGATGTCACACGCGCGTCACAGGATGTCACAGGGCGCACCATGCCACGTCTACCTGCCCTTTCATTTAAAATAGCCAGGTAGATCGTCTGCCTGTGCACAGCAAAAACCCTCAGCGCCCGAAACCTCGCACCTCTCCACGACATCTCGACAAGTTGTGACTTTCGCGTCATAAAATAAAAGACTCACATATCCGATGCGAGGGTGTGTAGATGTGTGGTCGTTGCGGGTTTTCGTCCTTTTTGCTGATTACCTTTCGAGCCAGCCTTGCCCCAATCGAATGATTCCCCTATACTTTTCTGCTTGTAAAAGACGGGTAGGCGAACCCTGCCCTTGCGACTTTCGAGGAACGGAAACAAGAATGGATTACATCCGCGCAATTGAGGCTCAGCAGCTTCGCGATGACCTTCCCAAGATGCGTGTCGGTGACACCGTCAAGGTGCACTACCGCATTAAGGAGGGCAACCGTGAGCGTATCCAGGCTTTTGAGGGCGTTGTCATTCGCCTGAGCGGTCCTGGCGCCCGCGAGACCTTCACCGTCCGTAAGATTTCCTACGGCGTTGGCGTTGAGCGTACCTTCCCGGTTCACTCTCCCAAGATTGCCAAGCTCGAGGTTCTGCGTCACGGTCATGTGCGTCGCGCCAAGCTCTACTACCTGCGCGACAAGGTGGGCAAGGCTGCCCGTCTGCGCGAGGTTCGCTAGTTACTCGCTTTGCTTTACAGCAAAAGGCGTCGTCCTTGTGGGCGGCGCCTTTTTTATTGTCTGAAAGGCCGCCCAATGTCCACTGCCCCCACATCGCATCAATCAAACCACGAGGCCAAGCCCCTCTCCTGCGCCCAAGTCAAGGGTCTCTTTGACGCTTGCCAGTTTGATGAGCTCCCCGCTTTCATCGCGGCACATGAGACGGATTCTCGCAAGCAGATCCAAACCCTTGTGGCGCGTGCTCGTCGTCAGCAGGCCAAAGAACTCGCCGAGCGACAGCGAGTGCTGGAGATGTATGAAACGATGCGCTCCTTGGGTGGCGACGGGGTCGTCATCGGTGTCGACGAAGTCGGACGCGGCCCCTTGGCCGGCCCCTTGACCGTGGCAGCGGTTGCGCTGCGCAGCGACGATCCCATCTGGGGCATCAATGACTCCAAACAGCTGACTCCTGAGACGCGCGAACATCTAGCCGCCCAAATCAAGGAACGCGCCTTGGCCTGGGGCATCTGCCATATTCCACCTGCACAAATCGACGAGCGCGGCATGGCGGCATGCCTGCATGCGGCAATGCTTCAGGCGGTTGAGAACACAGGGCTCGAGCCTGACAGCGTCTTGATAGACGGCGTGCCCCTGCACATTCATCCCAAGGAAACGTGCATCGTAAAAGGCGACGCAAAGGTTGCCTGCATCGCAGCGGCCAGCATTGTCGCAAAGGTCGCCCGTGACACGATGATGTGCGAGGCGGCCGAGCTTTACCCTGACTATGGCTTTGAGCAGAACAAGGGCTATGGCTCAGCCGAGCACATTGCGGCAATTGAGCGAATCGGACTCTCCCCCATCCATCGCCGCAGCTTTTGCCGCAACTTCGCCCTGCCGCAAACTGCAAGCGAATAGCTAGCGCAACCGCGTCGCCCAATTCTGCGGCACCGCCAGCTCCTCAAACATATGCACGGCGTACCGGTCAGTCATACCCGCAATGAAGTCGCTCACCTCGACAATGACGCCATCTTGGGGCCGTCTGCGATATTCGGGCGGCACCTGGTCGAAGTGGTCGAAGTAATAATCAAACAGATACTCGATAAGGCGGTCGGCTTTGGGCTCCTCCGCCTTTGCGTCAGAGGCAGCATAGACGTTTTCAAACAAGAACGACCGCAGCTCCATCATGGCGCCCCATATTTTGTCCGACATCGCAATGTCGTCGCCCAGTGAGGCGGAATTGGTGATCATGTCCTCCACAAGCGTCGTGATGCGCTCAGTGGAGGTGTGTCCCAGAAGACGATGCGTGCTCTCGGGCAGCTGATTTTCGCGAAGTATGCCAGCCCGTATGGCATCGTCGATGTCATGGTTGACATAGGCGATGCGGTCGGCTGTTGCCACGATGCGACCCTCGAGGGTCTCAGCGCGCTTCTGACCGTTATGACAAAGGATTCCGTCCACCACCTCACGCGTGAGGTTCAACCCTTCGCCGTCATGTTCCAAATATTCAACGACGCGCACCGACTGCTCGCTATGCTCAAAAAGACCCTCCGCCTGTTCGGGCGGCAACCCCCGGTGACGTGCAATAACGCGACACAGCGAAGCCTCGCCGGTATGGCCGAACGGCGTGTGACCCAGGTCATGGCCCAAGGCAATCGCCTCGATGAGGTCTTCGTTGAGAGCAAGGCCACGTCCAATTGAACGGGCTATCTGTGCGACTTCCAACGTATGGGTGAGTCGCGTGCGGAAATGATCGCCTTCAGGCGAGAGAAAGACCTGCGTCTTGTGCGAAAGGCGCCTGAACGACTTCGAATGCAAAATCCGATCGCGATCGCGTTGGAAAGCCGTGCGGAACGGGTCCTCCTCAATAGGATGCAAACGACCCAGGGTCTCGTCGGAGAAAGCAGCACAAGGTGAAAGGGCGGCGTGTTCCAAGGCCTCACGGTCAATCCTACTCATCACTTTGAACGCCATGCGATCACCCTCCTGCGCATCTAAACCCACTGGGTGCACTTTATACCAAAACGGGCGCACCCCACCATATGGGATGCGCCCGCATCAACGAACTGTAACACTGTCCGAAAAGCCTCGAAAGGCCTCACGGAATCTCAAACGCGCTTAGCGCACCGTGGAGCGCAGCGTAGCCTGAGCAGCGGCGAGGCGCGCCACCGGCACACGGTAGGGCGAGCAGCTCACGTAGTCCAAACCGAGGTCGTAGAACTTCTGGATGGACTCGGGGTCGCCACCGTGCTCACCGCAGACGCCCAGGTCGAGCTCGGGGTTCGTGCCGCGACCAAGCTTGACGGCGGTGTCGATGAGGCGGCAGACGCCATCGTCGACCGTCTCGAAGGGGTTGCGGGTCACAAGCTTCTGCTTGAGGTACTGCGGGATGAAGCTGCCCTCGACGTCGTCGCGTGAGAAGCCGAACGTCGTCTGGGTAAGGTCGTTGGTGCCGAAGCTGTAGAAGTCGGCGTACTCGGCCACCTGGTCGGAGGTGACGGCGGCACGCGGCAGCTCGATCATGGTGCCGACGGGGATCCAGGAGAGGTCGACGCCCTGGGCAGAGCCGACCTCAGCCAGCGTCTGCTCGATGGAGGTACGCATGGCCTTGAGCTCGGCGGCGAGGCTCACGAGCGGGACCATGATGCGGGGCTTGGGGTCGAGGTTCTCCTTCATGAGCTCGGCCGTGGCCATGGCGATGGCACGCACCTGAAGAATGGGGAGCTCGGGGTACACAAAGCCCAGGCGGCAGCCGCGCAGGCCCAGCATCGGGTTGGACTCGATCATGGAGTCAATCTGACGCAGGAGCTTCTTCTTGCCAGCAAGCTCAGCCTCAGAAGCACCGGCGCACTCAAGACGCGTGATCTCAACCTCGAGCTTGCGGGGGTCGTCGAGGAACTCGTGCAGGGGCGGGTCGAGCAGGCGGACGGTGACGGGCAGGCCGTCCATGGCCTTGAACATGGCGTAAAAGTCGCCGGTCTGAGCCTCGTAGAGGTCCTCGCATGCCTTGTTGCGAACGGCCTTGTCGTCGTTGAGGATGTAGCTCTGGATGATCTGCTTGCGGTCGCCGAGGAACATGTGCTCGGTACGGCACAGGCCGATGCCCTGAGCGCCGAAATCGCGAGCGAGCTGGGCGTCGGCAGGGTTGTCGGCGTTGGCCTCAACACCAAGTTTACGAACCTCATCGGCCCAGGTAAGGATAGTCTCAAGGTCGCCCGTGATCTTGGAGTCGACGAGCTTGACGGCACCGAGGACAACGGCGCCGGTGCTGCCATCGATGGAGATGACGTCGCCCTCGTGCAGCACGATGTCGGTGCCGGAGACGACGACCTCCTTCTTGGCAGCGTCGATCTTCAGCTTCTCAACGCCGCAGACGCAGGGGGCGCCCATGCCGCGGGCGATGACGGCAGCGTGGCTCGTCTTGCCACCGTGACTCGTAAGGATACCCTTGGCGGCAACCATGCCGGCCAGGTCGTCGGGGTTGGTCTCCCAGCGAACGAGGATGCAGTCGCGACCCTCGGCAGCGGCTGCGACGGCGTCGGCCGAGGAGAACACGACCTCGCCCACAGCGGCGCCCGGGGAGGCGTTGAGACCCTGGGCAAGCAGGTCGTACTTGGCGGTCTTGTCGAACTGGGGGTGCAGGAGCTGGTCGAGCTGAGCGGGATCGACGCGCTTGAGCGCCTCTTCCTTCGTGATGAGGCCCTCGTCCACCATGTCGATGGCGACCTTGAGGGCGGCGGCGGCGGTGCGCTTGCCCACGCGGGTCTGGAGCATGAAGAGCTTGCCCTGCTCGATGGTGAACTCGATGTCCATCATGTCGCGATAGTGGTTCTCAAGGATGACGAAAACGTCCTCGAGCTCCTGGCCGGCCTTCTCAAGACCGGGGGTATGCTTGAGCGTCTCGATGGGCTCAGTGTTGCGAATGCCGGCCACGACGTCCTCGCCCTGGGCGTTGACCAGGTAGTCGCCGTAGAACTCCTTCGTGCCGTCGGCAGGGTTGCGCGTGAAGGCAACGCCCGTGGCGGAGGTCTCGCCCTTGTTGCCGAAGACCATGCTCATGACGTTGACGGCGGTGCCCAGGTCGTCGGAAATCTTGTTCTGCTTGCGATAGAGGATGGCGCGGCTGTTGTTCCAGCTGCCGAAAACAGCCTGGATGGCAAGGAGGAGCTGGACGCTGGGGTCCTGGGGGAACTCGACCGTGCCGGAGGCGCCCACGAGCTCGGGGTGGTCCTCAGCGCTGACGTTGGAGGTGAAGATGCCCTTGAACTCATCGACGAGGGCCTTGAGGTCCTCAGTGGTGAGGTCGCAGTCGTTGCGCACGCCCGCGGCGATCTTGCGCGCGGTGATAGCGTTCTCGAAGTTGTCGGCGTCAACGCCCATCACGACGTCAGAGAACATCTGGATGAAGCGACGGTAAGAGTCCCAGGCAAAACGGGGGTTCTGGGTCTGATCGATAAGGCCCTGAACAGAGAGGTCGTTCATGCCGAGGTTGAGGACCGTGTCCATCATGCCAGGCATGGAGAACGGTGCACCGGAACGCACGGAAACGAGCAGCGGGTCCTTGGGGTCGCCAAGCTTCTTGCCGGCACGCTCTTCAAGGTCGAGGCGGGCCTGCTCGATGAGGTCGAGAACACCCTCGGGCCAGACGTTACCGGCGTTTGCATACTCCATGCAGGTCTGGCAGGTGATGGTGAAGCCAGGCGGGACGGGCAGGCCGATCTTTGCCATCTCGGCGAGGTTCGCACCCTTACCGCCGAGGATATAGTTGTCCTTGGCGGAACCCTCGGTGACGTTGACACCCTGGGCGTCCTTACCGAACTTGTAGATGCGCTGTACGTCGGACACTAGCATCTCCCATTCATCTGGCGGCGTCGTGAGCCGCAACGGATTGGAAAAACAGTGCGGGATGGCACGACATAGTCCATCCAACACAACGAACTATACCTATTCTAAGCACATAAGGCGAGCTAATCAGCCAAAACAATGCCACAAGCAGGCAAGTGCCACACCTGTGAAGCGCAGATAGAATCACCCTGCCGCCCACCGGGACAAAAAACGCCGCCCACTTTCGCGGGCGGCGAACGGCAATCAAAACATGGAGCTCATGTCGTCGCGTAGGTGCTTACGCCTTTGCGCGAGAGGCCCTCAGGTTCTCAGCCTGCTCGAAATAGCCCAGGATGATCTGCGCGGTCTCTTCGACGGCACGGCCGTTGGTGTGCACGACGATGCACCCAAGCTTCCTCATAAGGGCGCGAGCCTCGTCAAGCTCCTCCTGAATACATGTGGGATCGGCGTAAGAGCCTGCCACTTTGCGCGCCTCAAGGCTGCCGAGACGCTCGTTGCGAATCGAGGAGAGCACTTCGGGTGTGGAGATGAGCCCGAAGATACGGTGTGGTTCGACGTCGAATAGCTCGTGGGGCGGCTCTGAACCCTTGGCAAGGGGGATGTTTGCCACACGGTAGCCCTGAAACGACATGTACATGGACAAGGGCGTCTTCGAGGTGCGCGACACGCCGACCAAGACGATGTCGGCCTTGGTGAGGTCCTGCGGGTTGCGCCCGTCGTCATGGGCGACAAAGAACTCCATCGCGTTGATGCGGTTGAAGTAGCGATCGTCGACCTTGCGGATGGCGCCTGCTTGGATATGCGGCTCCAGGCCGGTCAGACGCTGAACGGCGTCGAGCGCGGGACCGATAAGGTCGAGCGAATCGATGCCGCGCGCCTCGAACTCGGCCTCAATCTGCGCACGAAGCCCGCGGTCGACGATGGTGTAGAACACGAGCGCCTTGACGTCGGGGTCGGCGCAATGCTCGTCGAGGTACGCACGAACCTGCTCTACTTTCGTCACCTTGGGAAGGCGCTGGATGTGAACGCATCCAACACCGAACTGGGACGTCGCGGCAAGGGCGACTTCTGCCGCCGTCTCACCGAGCGAGTCCGAGATGACGTGAATGGTGGGGACCAAGGCCCCCGGTTGAGCCGCCAGGGGTTGCTCCGTGGGGCTGATGCCATAGCAAAACTCGTCCACTCTTGCGCCTCCCTCTACAAAAAGGCCGCTGCGGCGGCTCTTTGGGGGACGCACGCCTCGCGATGCGCATCCCCCACCTGCCTAGCCGCAGCGGCCCGGGTCTGGTGTTTATCAGGCAGAGCCAGCGCTATGCCTTCTTCTCCATCTTGCCAAAGTCGGCGACGTCGTGGAAGACGCCGACGAAGCGATTGAGCAGACGCAGGCGGTTGGCACGAACGGCAAGGTCGTCGTCCATGACCATGACATCGTTGAAGAACGTGTCGATAGGCGTGCGCAGGGCGGCAAGGGCCTCGATGGCGCCGGCGTAACCGCCCTCGCCGGCAAGGCAGGCCTCAACCTTGGCGGCAGCCATGTCAACAGCCTCAAGCAACGAAGACTCGCTGGGACCGAGCAGGGACTTGTCGACGTCGCAACCAAGGACCGCGTCGCGCAGGTTGTTGGCACGGGTGTAAGCGCTTGCCAGGTCGTCGAAGACCTCGCGCGAACCGGTGCGGGCATCCTCAAGGGCATGAGCGCGGGCGATGAACTCGGCGGGCTCGACAATGCCGACGGCCTTGACGGCCTCGACCGTGTCGGCGCTGACGCCCTCGTCACGGGCCATGCTGGCAAGACGGCCCACAAAGAAGTCGGTGACGGCAGCCTCAACGGCAGCGAAGTCAAACTCGATGCCCTGGGCAGCGAGGCCCTCGAGCGCAGCGTGAATGGCAGCCACCAGGCTGATGGCAGGCTCGGCGCGCAGGATGTTGATGATGCCAATGGCGGCACGGCGCACCGCGAAGGGGTCGGATGAGCCAGTGGGGGCCTCGCCGATCGCGAAGATGCCGCAAGCGGTGTCGAGCTTGTCGGCCATGGCGACAATACGGCCGACAAGGCCGTCGGGCAGGACGTCGCCTGCGAAGCGCGGGCGATAGTGCTGGCTCACGGCAAGGGCGACCTCGGGAGCCTCACCGGAGGCGGTGGCATAGTAACCGCCCATGACACCCTGCTGGCTGGTGAACTCCACCACGGCGCCCGTCACAAGGTCAGCCTTGGCAAGGTAGGCACCGCGCTGGGCCTTCTCGACGACGTCGGCGTCATAACCAGCCTGGGCACCGATCTTGCCGGCGAGGTCGCGCACGCGCATCGTCTTGTCGAGCATTGTGCCGAGCTTCTCCTGGAAGCCGACAGTTGCCAGCTTGGCGACATAGGCCTCGAGCGGATGCTTGAGGTCCTCCTCGTAGAAGAACTTGGCGTCGGACAGACGGGCGCGCACAACGCGCTCGTTGCCCTGGGCAATGACGTCGTTGCGAGCCGGGTCGCCGTTGGAAACGAGGACGAAGTGGTTCGTCAGCTTGCCCTGGGCGTCATACAGCGGGAAGTAACGCTGGTTGGAGAGCATCGACTCGCAGATGATCTCGTTGGGGACCTGCAGGAACTCCTCGTCGAAGTCGGCGACGACAACCGTGGGCCACTCGACAAGGTTGACAACCTCGTCGAAGGTCTTCTTGGGCGTGTCGGCCTTGAGACCGCGCTGAGCCTCGACCTCGGCGATGCCCTCACGGATGATTTGGGCGCGCTTGGCGCCGGAAACCACGACATGGGCAGACTCGAGGACGTCGAAATACTCCTGAGCCGAGGCAATCTCATAGGTGCCGGGGTTCATGAGGCGATGGCCCTTGGTGGTGCGGCCGGCAACATGGCCGCAGAACTCAACGGGGACGACCTCGTCGTCAAGCAGGCACACAAGCCAGCGGACGGGGCGGGAGAAACGATAGGGCGTGGTGCCCCAGCGCTGGGTGCGAAGGCCGGTCAGCTTGTCGTTGATCTTGTTTGCGGCGGCGGCAAGGACCTCGGTCAGGACCTCACCGGCGGGACGCGCAGGCGTCGTGCGGTCGACCCACACGTAGCTCTTGCCGTCCTGCTCGCGCACGACAAGGTCAGCGGCGGTGGCACCCTTGCCACGAGCAAAGCCAGCAGCAGCCTTCGTCGGGTTGCCGTCGGCGTCGAAGGCCTGGGCAGCGGCGGGGCCACGGAAATGCTCCTCAAGCTGGTCGGTCGCGGAAGCGACGCCATGGATGAGCGTGGTGAGGCGGCGCGGGGTGCCAATGACCTCGACGCCCTCAAAGCCCAGGTGGGCACCCTTCAGGCCCTCACGCACGAGCTCTTCCATCACGACGCACGACTTGTTGAGGGCGGCGCTGGGCAGCTCCTCGGTACCGATCTCGAAAACAAGTTCCTTGGTCGAAGCCATTGTTTAAGCCACCTCCTGGGCGCTGGTCTTTGCTACGGCGTCCTCGTGAGCCTGCCATGCCTCACAGCATGCCTTGGCCACGGCGCGGACGCGCAGGATGTATGCGGCACGCTCGGTGGCGCTGATGGCGCCGCGCGAGTCGAGCAGGTTGAAGGCATGCGAGCACTTGAGCACGCAGTCATATGCCGGCAGGGGCTGGCCGGCCTCGAGGCAGTGGTGGCACTCGGCCTCGTACTCGTCGAACTTGCGACGCATGAGGTCGACGTCGGCGAGCTCGAAGTTGTAGGTCGAGAACTCGCGCTCGTTCTCGAGGTAGACGTCGCCGTAGGTGAAGACGCTACCGTCGGCGCTGCGAGCCCACACCAGGTCATAGACCGAGTCGACGCCCTGGATGTACATGGCGAGGCGCTCCAGACCATAGGTGATCTCCACGGGCACGGGGCCGACCTCGATGCCACCCACCTGCTGGAAGTAGGTGAACTGCGTGACCTCCATGCCGTTGAGCCACACCTCCCAGCCAAGGCCCCAAGCGCCCAGCGTCGGCGACTCCCAGTCGTCCTCGACAAAGCGCACGTCATGCTCTGCCGGCTCGATGCCGATGGTGCGCAGGGAATCGAGGTAGAGCTCCTGGGGGTTGTCGGGCGAGGGCTTCATGAGCACCTGGAACTGATAGTAGTGCTGCAGGCGGTTGGGGTTCTCGCCGTAACGGCCGTCGGCGGGACGGCGGCAGGGCTGGGCATAGCAGGTGCGCCAGGGCTTGTCACCAAGCGCGCGCAGCGTCGTGGCCCAGTGGAACGTGCCAGCGCCGACCTCGCTGTCATAGGGCTGCAGCACGACGCAACCCTGGGACGCCCAGTAGTTTTGCAGGGCGAGGATGATCTCCTGGAACGTCAGGGCATCCTTGTTCATCGCAGTCTTCCTTCCTATGTAGCACAGGGCGAGGCACATGCCTCGCCCACGTTGCAGGACTATGGTATTAGTCGAGGGGTCCGACCGAAATTTGAATCGAGCCGTCTCCATTGGTTCTGAACAGCGGCCAATAGCGGAACACGGCATGGCCGGTAATGGCGGAGGCGTCCACCGCACCGAACACACGCGAGTCAGCCGAGTTGCCGCGGTTGTCGCCCATGGCCCAGAAATACCCCTCAGGAATGGTGTAGGGATACGAGATCTGGGTCTTCGTGCGCTCGCCGGAGGAGTTGAGCACAAGCTCACCGGCATCCGCGTCATACGACAGGACAGCACCCTCGTAGGAGAGGTCGCTCGTCATCGGCTTGGTCGCCTGGCCGTTGGTGTACGGCTCGTCGAGGGCCACCCCGTCGACGTACACAACGCCGTCGCGCAGGTCGATGGTCTGACCGCCAACCGCGATGACGCGCTTGATGAGCGTCTCGGAATGGTCGCGCGGATTGGTGAACGTAACGATCTCGCCAGGCTCGGGCATATCGGAAAGCGCGGTCGTGATCTTCTCAGCAAACACGCGGTCGCCAATTTGAATCGTCTGAAGCATGGATCCCGAGGGAATCTCAAACGGCTCCACAACCCAGGTGCGCAGCGCCAGGATTGCCAGCAGCATGATTGCAAAGGCGACCACGAACTCCATGACACCGGAGAGCCAGCCTTGCTTGCCGCCCTTCTCACCGCCAGGTTGCACCGCCGCGTCGACGGACTCGGCCGGGGCCTTTTCCTCGTCTGAACTCGAAGTGGTAATGTCGCTCACGAACCGGACCTCCTTGTCTCACATCGTTGGTGTGCCCAGCGAACAGACACGTGAAGGGTAATTGTAGTACCGATCAGGCGCATGAAGGGCGAGCTTTACGCACTTCTTACCGAAGAATGTCAAACAGGTCGAGAGCAGCCGCGCGCGAGTCCTCACCGGCGGCAATGCGCTCGAGGAGCTCCTCGGCGCGCTGCCTCTCCTTGTCGGTAAGGTCGGCCGTGGCGATAAGGTCGGGACGGCGCTCGCATGTGCGCACGATGGCGTCGGCCCTGCGCCACGCGGCGATCTTCGCATGGTCGCCGCTCAAAAGCATGGCAGGCACTTCCATCCCATGCGTCTGAGCAGGGCGGGTGTACTGCGCATACTCGAGAAGGCCGGCGCCAAACGACTCGTCAACGCAGCTCTGGTCATCTCCGAGCACGCCGGGGATGAGCCGCACGACGGCATCGGTCACTGTGAGCGCCGCAAGCTCGCCGCCCGTGAGCACATAGTCACCCAGGGAGATGCAGCGGTCGGCACGCGAGTAGACGCGCTCGTCCATACCCTCGTAATGGCCGCAGACAAACAAGATGCGGTCCTTATGGGAGAGTTCCTCGGCCATCGCCTGGCAAAAGGGCTCGCCCGTAGGGGTGAAGAAAACGGTATACGCGGGATTGTCGGGGCCAGCCAGCTCATCAAGGGCCTCAAAGAAAGGTTCGCATTTCATGAGCATGCCCTGACCGCCGCCGTAGGGCGCGTCGTCAACCGTGCGATGCCTGTCATGGGTCCAGTCGCGCAGGTCATGGGCTGCAAACTCAAGATAGCCCGCCTTACGGGCCCTACCCATGATGGACAGGGACATGATGGGCTCAAACATCTGGGGAAAGACGCCGAGGGTCTCGATACGAATGGCCACGGCCCTACTCCTCGGGCAGTATGCCGCGAGGGAGCCTGACCACAACCTGGCCCGACTCGTCCTCAGGAAGCTCGAGCACGACCTCTTCAAGAACCGGCACCAAAAACTCGCCGTACTTCTCTGACTGAACGACCCAGACATCGTTGGCCGGCAGCAGCATGAGCTCGGAGATTTCGCCCACGACGCCGCGAGTCTCGTCAACCATCTCGCAGCCCACGCAGTCGAGGAACTCGCGCTCCTCAACATACTCGGGCACGTCTTCACAACGCGCAAGCACGAGCTTGCCCACCAGGCGTTCGGCAGCGTTGAGGTCGCGGGCGCAGGAGAACGCCACCAGAGGCGGTTCCTGCTCGCCCACCGAGGTCACGGTGCAAAAGCGGTCAGTTTCAAGGTCGGGAGGAGTCAGGCACACGCGCATGCCAGGCTTTAGACAAAAAGGGAGGCCGTCGAGTGCAACCGCGACGACCTCCCCTTTTTTGCCATGAGTCCGTGATATGCGCGCAACGTTGATGTATCCCGTCACGCTATCGTGGTTCATAAGCTTATCCCACAACCTCAACTTCGGCATTAATCTCATCACGAGCAGCGCAAGCTCGGGCGAGGGTGCGAATCGACTTGATGACGCGGCCGTGACGGCCCACCACCTTGCCGACGTCCTCGGGGTCGACGTGGACTTCGATAAGCGAAGACTCGTCGGAGTCCGTCACGTCGATGATGATGGCGTCGGGGTTGTCGACAAGTGAAGCAACCATGTACTCAACAAGGTCGCACACATTGTCGCTCGGCATGACCTCGTCAGACACCTCGTCGACGATGTCGAGCGCCTCAGACATTACTGAGCGTCCTTGACCTGCTTGATCAGGCGGGCAACGGTCTCAGTGGGCTGAGCACCCTTGGCAATCCAAGAGTCAACCTTCTCCATATCCATGGAAACGAAGGAAGGCTCAACCATGGGGTTGTAACGGCCGACCTCCTCGACGTTGCGGCCGTCGCGGGGGCAGCGGGCGTCAGCGACGACGATACGGTAGTAGGGGTTCTTCTTGGAACCGTGACGAGCGAGACGAATCTTGACAGCCAATGAAAGCTCCTCAGTACTTGTGGCACGCAAGCCACAGATCGATACGTAGCGACTGATTATTTTACGACAAAGCCACACGAATTGCATCTGGAGTTTTCGCTTGTCTCAGCCATTCCACAAGACACCATATTCTGCTGAAATCACACTGGGGTTTGTCGTAAACCTGCGCAGGGACAAAGAATTCAGAATGCGTTCAGCCTGCCTGGATACCATTAACCTGAAAATGGCACTTTAGCGAAGGAAAGGACGGCCACTATGAACGTGTTGATCGTTGAGGACGAGTCCAACCTCGCCGACGCCCTGTCTCACATACTTCAGGAAAGCAAGTACCACGTCGATTGCGCTAACGATGGCAAGACCGGCCTGGATTGGGCCCTCACGAACATGTATGATGCCATTGTCCTCGACATCATGCTGCCTGGGATGGATGGCATCGAAGTATGCCGCACACTGCGCTCCAAAGGCATCTCCACCCCCGTCATCATGCTTACGGCACGCTCGGAGGTACGCGACAAAGTCGCAGGCTTAGACGCCGGCGCAGACGACTATCTCACGAAGCCCTTCGACCCCGAAGAGCTGTGCGCCCGCCTGCGCGCACTCACCCGTCGCACGGGCGAGGTCGTGCTCGACTCCGTAAGCTACGGCGACCTCGAGCTCGGCTTGGCCGACCTTGAGCTCAAATGCGCCGACAAGGCGGTGAGGCTGTCTCAGCGCGAAGGCGGGGTTATGGAGCTGCTCATGCGCTTCCCTCAAACCGTCTTCTCAAAGCAAGCCCTTCTCACCCGTGTCTGGGGCACGGAAGGAGAGACGGGCGTCAACAACGTCGAGGCCTACATATCATTCCTGCGCAAGAAGCTTGCTTTTTTGAAATCGAACGTCAGCATTGATACCATCAGGATGCTGGGATACAGGCTCAGCTGCCCGGAAGATTGCAAGGCATAGCCCCCTATTGAAGGACGCACCATGCTCAAAAAGCTGCGGCTGCGCATCATTGTTACCATCATGGCCATGGCGACCTTCGTGTTCGTCGTGGCCTTCTTTATCTTGTGCTCCACGATCTGGTACACCTCTTCCTCGGCATTCACGCATGAGCTGGAAGAGGCCGTGGCGAACGGCCCCACGGTAAGCGTCGACTTCAGCATCGGCGGCTGGAATCCCAGGTTCGACGCAGTGGGCGACGAAGGATCCGACGACGGTTCCTCCACTGACGACGAAGGCTCCCGTAAGCGCTCCCCACATGGCTCGTTTACACCCATCGCGCTCATCACCTTCGATCCCGACGAGGGAACGGTGGTGCAATACAATGCCGACTACGCTGCCATGTCACAAGCAGTACGCGCCACGGCAATCGAGCGGACCCTCGAGAAGGCCAACGGTTCGGGCATCTACACTGACCTGGGGCTTTTTTGGTGCATCCATTCCAATAAAGACGGCGAACTCGTCCTGGCCTTTGCTGACGCCGGTGCGTTTCTCTCCTCGATGCGAGCGACCGTGATGGGAATCTTGGCCGTCTTCGCACTCACGCTGGTTGCCGTGACCTTCGTGAGCATATTGCTCGCTCATCTCATTACCCGGCCCGTCAAACGCGCCTGGGACCAGCAAACGCAGTTCATCGCCGACGCATCGCACGAGCTCAAGACACCGCTCACCGTCATTCTCGCCGACACCGATATCATCGCAGCACATCCGCAGACCCAGGTCGCCGAGCAGATGAAATGGGTATGCGGCATCAAAGACGAAGCCAAGCACATGAAGGGTCTCGTCGAAGAATTGCTCTTCCTTGCACGAAACGACGAGGGCGGTGCAGGCGCAGGTGCGCGCGGCAAACAGGAGCCGATCAACCTGTCCGCCCTCGCGCAAGAGTCATGCCTGGCCTTCGACGCCGTGGCCTTCGAAGCAAACGTCGAACTCAATGAGGACATAGAGGACGATGTAGAGATTCGAGCTGACAAGATTCAAGTCGAACGCCTCATCAGATCGCTCATCGACAACGCTGTGAAGTACGCCGGCACACAGGGCCGCGTCACGGTAAAGCTGCACAAAAGGAAAAAGGACCACGCGGTATTTACCGTCAACAACACCGGTCCGGTCATCCCCGCCAACGAGCTTCCCCACGTTTTTGACCGCTTCTGGAGAAGCGACACCTCGCGCACACGCGGCGCGACGGCAAGTTATGGGCTGGGCTTGGCAATCGCGAAGAGCATCGCACAGACCCAAGGGGCGGACATATCTGTCACAAGCACCGAAAGGGACGGCACGACCTTTACCGTCGAATTCTAGCTGGCGCAAAAAACTGCCGGTGCAGCACCCTGGCCCCTTGCATGGGACAGGGACGCCGCACCGGCAGTCTCGTAATAACGCGTGTCGCAAGAACTTAGTTCTCGCCGAGCTCCTTGGCAGAGTTCAGGGAATCGGCATCGGCGTCCTCGGACTCGGCGTTCTGGCGGTCGGAGCTGCCGTGGCCGAGCTCGGTGACCACGCCATCGACGTACTCAGCACGCGGGGCGTCGGCCCAGAGCTTCTCCAGGCGGTAGAAAGCGCGAGCCTCGGGCTGGAAGACGTGGGCGATGACGCTGCCGAAGTCCATGATATCCCAGGAGTTGTCCTCGCGGCCGTCGATGGCAACGGCACGCACGTCCTTGGGACGAAGCTGGTTCTCGACCTCGTCGACGATGGCGTCAACCTGGCGGTTGTTGTCGCCGGTGCCGATGACGAAGAAGTCGGCGATGTCGGCGATGCCGCGCAGGTCGATGATGAGAATGTCATGGCCGCGCTTGTCGTCGATGATGCGCGCAACCTCGTAAGCGAGTTCCTGAGAGTTCAAAGTTACTCCTTGTCTTCAGACGCCGGGGCGTCAGTTCTGCAATCGTTCCAAACATCTAAGGCACCAGGATATACGAAGCGCCCCGATTTCAAAAGATAGATGAGGCCCACCCTCACGCACTCGGCGTAAACCTGCCGAAGCGGTGCGGTACGGGCAAGCTTCCTGATGTCGTCCACGAAACCGCCTTCGCGGCCGGGCTCGATCATGTCGGCGACGTAGACGACCATGTCGAGGTCGGTCATGCCAGGCGCGCCCGTTGTATGGCGCGCAATGGCCTGAAAGACCTCGGCGCCCAGCTCGGGGTACTCCCGAGGCAGGCTCGCCGCAGCCGTCAGGCCATGCAGCACGGGCAAGGCGCCATCCACACGGGGAACGTCGATGCCATACTCGTCGACCTTGCCCCACAGCTCCTCCGGGCTCAGCTTCTTGTCCCAATCGTGCAGCAAGCCCGCAGCCTCGGCCTCAAACTCGTCGACACCGAAACGCTGCGCCAACCACAGGGCCGTGGCTGCCACGCCGAAGGAGTGCTTGAGGCGCTTGCCCCAAAGCCGCTCGGACACGTCGTTGCGCAGGCGCGCCATAAGAGCAGCCTGCTCAGGGGCATAGAGGGGGTCGAGGGCGCAATAACCCTTATCCCAAGGTGCTGCCTTCGAAGCAGCCTTGTTGTCTTTTGACATCAATCATGCCCTTCAGAATTCAGCGAAAACGATAGAGCCCATGAGCGCGTATGTAATCCAGGACGCGCGGATCAAGCATGCCGGAGACATCAGCGCCTCGCGCAAGCAGGGCGCGCAGCTCCGTGGAGGAAAGGGGCGGCACATGGGCATCCAACACATGCACCCGTGCATCAGGTTCGAAGGCGCGCAGAGCCGCAACATCGCGTTCGAGCTCCTCCCCCGCCCTGCCTGCGACCGCAATCTCGGCAAGCCCAAGCACACGCCTGGCACAGTGCCAATGCGGCAGCGCATGCAGCGAGTCAGCCCCAAGAATGAACACGAGGCGCGCCGGAGGCGGCCAGGAGCGGCGCAACTCTTCAAGCGTGTCAACCGTGTACGTGATGCCAGGCCGTTCAACCTCCATTGCGCTCAACGCGCAGGCGGGCTCTCCTTCGAGCATGCAGGAGAGCATCGCAAGCCGATGATGGGCGCTCGTCACCTCGCGGTCGCGCTTGAACGAGGGACAACCGGCCGGGATGTAGAGCACCCCATCGAGGCCCAGCTCCCGTCTGGCAGCACGGGCAAGCTCAAGGTGACCGAGATGCGGCGGGTCGAACGTTCCGCCCATCACGCCCAATGCCGCATCCGGGTTCCAGGCAAAAGGCACGTCCGAAGACATCCTTAGCGAACCTGCCCGTTACCCCGGCACACATACTTCGTGCTGACAAGCGCTCCGGCGCCCATGGGCCCGCGCGCATGCAGCTTCTGGGTCGAGATGCCAATCTCGGCGCCCAAGCCAAACATGCCGCCGTCGGTAAAGCGCGTCGAGGCGTTCACATATACGGCCGCCGCGTCCACCCCGGCAAGAAACGCCTGGGAGGCGGCATAGTCACACGTCACAATGCACTCAGAGTGACCCGTGCCGTACCGATTGATGTGCTCGATAGCCTCTTCGATACCGTCGACAACCTTGCAGGACAGCTCAAACGCGAGATACTCGCGCCCCCAGTCCTGCTCCTGAGCAGCAATGCAACACGAAAGACCGAGGTCTTGCGCAACTTGGAGCGTCGCCTCATCACCATGGACCAGAACGTTCCATTCCGCACAAGCACCGAGCAGCATGGGAAGAAACTCTGCGGCGCATGCCTGGTCGACAAGCACAGACTCGCACGCGTTGCACACACCGGGCCTTGAGCACTTGGCATTGTGGAGGATGTCAAGCGCCATGGCCTGATCGGCCTGGGCATGCACATAGGTGTGGCAGTTGCCCGTACCCGTCTCGATGACCGGGACCTTGGAATTCTGCACGCAGTTCTGGATGAGGCCGGCGCCGCCGCGAGGAATGAGGACATCGACAAGGCCCACGAGACCGAACAGCTCCTCGACAGCCGCATGTCCAGGCGAGGCAAGCAGGCACACCGCGTCGGCCGGCAGGCCACACGACACGAGCGCATCGCGCAGCGCCTCGACAATGGCCTCGCACGACCTTGCCGCCATCGAGCCTCCACGCAGGATGCAGGCATTGCCGGCCTTCAGGCAGATGCCTGCGGCGTCGGAGGTCACATTGGGGCGCGCCTCGTACACGATGGCGACCACGCCCATGGGAACCGTCACCTTCTGCACCGAGAGGCCGTTGGAAAGCACGCTGCCCTCAAGCGTGCGTCCCAACGGATCGGGCTGGGCGGCAACCTCTTCGAGACCGCGCGCCATCGCTTCGACGCGCCCCTCGTCAAGCATGAGGCGGTCGACAAGCGAGGCGGTCACGCCCGCTGCCCGGGCAGCGGCCACATCGACGGCGTTGGCGGCAAGAATGGCCGGGCCATGGGCGCGCAGATGATGCGCCATGGCGCATATCACCTGCGCGCGCTCGGCGCTTCCAAGCATGCTGATGCGTCGCGAAGCGTCCTTTGCCGCGCGTGCCTTCTCAAGTGCCTCTCCCATGAGCAGCCCCTTTCAAAAAGGTTAGAAGACCAAAAGCTCGTCGCGATGGATGAGCGCCACGCCGGCAAGCGAGGGAACAACACGGCCGACCATGTCGAGCTTCATGCCGCGCGTGAGCTCAGCCTCCTGCGAGGAATACGACGTGATACCGCGGGCGATGAGAACACCATCCTCGTCCTTGACCGCAATGACGTCACCGCGAGAGAACGTCCCGTTGACACGCGTGACGCCCACCGGCAGCAACGACCCGCCACCGGAGTGCAGGGCGGCACGCGCGCCGTCGTCGATGACGACGCTGCCGCAATCGTGCCCGGCAAAACCGATCCAGAGCTTGCGGGCCGGCTCGGGGGCATGCCCTGCGTCGGGCACAAAACGCGTGCCGATGTCGGCGCCCATGGCCACATCGTACAGAACGTTCTTCCTGCGGCCAAGACAGATGACCATCGAGGTGCCGGCAAGCTGCGTCGCACGTGCCGCACGCACCTTGGTCATCATGCCACCCGTGCCCACGGCACTCGACGAACCCGAAGCCAGGCCGAGAATGGAATCGTCAACCTTCTCGACGCGGGAAATGAGCTGCGCCGTGGGGTCGTTGTGAGGGTCGGCCGTATACAGGCCCTCGATGTCGCTCATGAGGACCACAAGGTCGGCACCCACAAGAGCACCGACGATGGCAGCAAGCGAGTCGTTGTCGCCGAACTTGATCTCGTCGACGGCAACGGTGTCGTTCTCGTTGACAACAGGCACGCAGCCCATCTCAAGCAGGCGCTCCATGGTGAGGCGCGCATGCAGGTAGGCGCTGCGCGACCCCGTGTCGTTGCGCGTGAGCAGGACTTGACCTATGGAGAGGCCCTCCTGGGCAAAGGCGCGCGCATAGGTCTGGATGAGCGCCACCTGACCCACCGAAGCGCATGCCTGAAGCACGTCGACCTCATGCGGGCGCGTCTCAAAACCAAGGGGCGCCAGCCCCGCTGCGATGGCGCCGGACGTGACGAGCACGACCTGGACGCCATCGCGCACAAGGTGGGCGATCTGACCGGAAAGGTCAGCAATGAACTCTTCGTCGAGATGGCCGCCTTGCCCCATGAGGGTCGAGGAGCCAATCTTGACGACGACGCGCTTCGCAGTCGGGAAGTCCGTCGCAAGCTCGCTAGTCACGAGACTCATCCTCGTCGGCGTCGTCTTCCTCGAAGTCTTCCTCGAAGTCGTCGCCTTCATCGTCGGAATCGTCGAGGTCATCGTCGTCGAAGTCTTCCTCGCCGCACTCAAAGCACGTGGCAAACGCGGCCGGGTCGAAATCGTCTTCGACCTCGTCGGAGTCGCCGTCTTGCTCTGCATCCCACACGAGTGTCTGCATCAGGTCTTCGTCGGCCACGTCGTCGTAATCATCGACGCCGCTGAACTCAAGCTCGAAGCCGAGGATCTGGACGGTGTCGCCGTTATGCGCACCGGCCTTGATGAGCGCCGCGTCCACGCCCAGGCGGGCAAAGCGGTGTTGCAGGTACAGGATGGCCTCGTCGTTTTCCCAGTCGGTCTGCACGACCATGCGCTCGATGGCCTTGCCGGAAACGCGCCAGACATCGGATGCGATCTGCTCCACATGGAAGGAACGCTCGCGCTTCTGGCGACGCCACGTCCACACCTGGCCGAAGTTCTCCTGTGCGAGGTCGTTGGCTGCAAGCTCGGCGGCAGCGCGGGCACGCTGCTCGCGCACCATTTGGCCAACGCGAAGCATGAGCTCGTGCATGCCCGAACCGGTGGCGGCGGACACACAGAAGTACGGGATGCCCTCGCGCTCGGCGAGCTCCATCATGCGGGCGTCATTCTCCTCGGTGCCGGGCAGGTCGCCCTTGTTGCCCACGATGACGGAGGTACGCTGGGCAAGCTCGTCGGCATACATGGAGAGCTCGGCCTTAATGACCTCGTAGTCGTGAACCGGGTCGCGGCCCTCATAAGAACCGCTCAGGTCGACGATGTGCATGATGAGGGCCGTGCGCTCCACGTGGCGCAGGAACTCGTGGCCCAGGCCCTTGCCCTCGCTGGCGCCCTCGATGAGACCGGGGATGTCTGCGACGACGTAGTCGTAGTTCTCAACGCGCACCATGCCGAGGTTGGGCTGGAGCGTAGTGAAGGGGTAATCTGCAATCTTGGGGCGGGCGGCACTCATATAAGAAATGAGCGACGACTTGCCGACACTGGGCATGCCGACAAGGCCCACGTCGGCCATGAGCTTCATCTCGAGCTCGATCAGGTGCTCATCGGCGGGCTCACCCTTCTCGGCAAATGCCGGGGCGCGACGCACGGACGTGCAAAAGTGGGTGTTGCCCCTGCCGCCGTGACCGCCCTCGGCAATCACGACCGACTCGCCGTGATGCGTAAGGTCGGCAATCTCATAGAGGCGCTCCTGCGTCTCGGGGTCAAGCTCGTACACAACCGTGCCAAGCGGCACGGGAAGCACGATGTCGGCACCGTCGGCACCGTGACGCTTGGCGCCCTGGCCATGCGTGCCACGGCCGGCCTTGAAGTGGTGTTTGAAGCGGTAGTCAATGAGCGAGGAGCGCTGCGCGTCGGCCTGGACGACAACGTTGCCACCGCGGCCGCCGTCGCCGCCGTCGGGGCCGCCTTTGGGAACATGTGCCTCGCGGCGGAACGACATGCAGCCTGCGCCGCCGTCGCCGCCCTTGGCATTGATGTGTACCTGATCGATGAACAAGGTGGTCTCCTATACAAAAGCGGACCCCGCAACTTGACAGCTGCAGGGTCCGTAGATACTCAATCCGTGGCGAAAGCCGACAAAGACCTACTCGGCAACCGTCTCGAGCGGAAGGATGTGCACGCGACGCTTGTCGCTGGTGGTGTACTTCACCGTGCCATCGATAAGAGCGAACAGGGTGTCGTCCTTGCCCTTGCCCACGTTCTCACCGGGGTGGAACTTGGTGCCATGCTGACGAACGAGGATGGTGCCAGCGGTGACAACCATGCCGTCGAAACGCTTGCAGCCAAGACGCTTGCCGATCGAATCGCGGCCGTTACGGGAAGTACCCGTGCCCTTCTTATGTGCCATGACAGACTCCTAAATTACTTTCAATCGGACTTACTAAGCGACCTTGGTGATGCGCACCTTGGTGAGGTACTGGCGATGGCCACGCTTGCGCTCGTAGCGCTTACGACGACGGAACTTGTACACGATGACCTTCTTGTCACGGTACTGCTTGAGGACCTCGCCCTCAACGCAAACCTTGGCAAGGGCCTCGGGGTCAGTGATGGCCTGCGTGCCATCATTGACGAAAAGAACCTCGTCGAACGTGACGGTAGCGCCCTCTTCGACCTCGAGCTTCTCGATGTCGATGATGTCGCCCTCGGCAACCTTATACTGCTTACCACCGGTCTTAACAATTGCGTACATGTGAAGTACCTTCCAGCTCGCGACAAATGCAAGTTCGAATACTAACACTGCAGAATCAGACCCGTCAATGAAATTTCGGGGTACTGAGAAGTCCGCAAAAAACTATCAAAGAAAGCGTGTGCCTCTGGACCGTTCCCTTTGCTAAGGAAGGGAAACAGGCAACCCTTAGATAGTACGCCTACCGCGCTCGATTAGCGCAACCGACAAGCTTGCGTCACCAGAAATACGTGTTTTGCCGTCAGACAAGCCATCGGACATGTCGTCGATGAGGTCGTTGAACGCATCGAGAGGCAGTCCCTCCAAGAGCGCCACGGCGACAATGCCACGCACGTCGAACTCAAGCAGCGCCTCAATGACCGCTTGTGCCGCCTCGGCATCAACCGTGGAAACCGCCACATCGGCCTGTGTGCGCTTCACCGCGACCGTCCACATGGCCTCGGTGCGCTCGAAAACGATCTGCGCGCCGCACGCCAAGTCGATGCGCCGGCCGTCGAGGGCGTCCTCGGTGTTGTTGTAGGCCGAGTGCGTGGTGGTGCCGATGGTAGAGTCACCGTCGGCGTCGGGCTTCTCGGCCATGAGCAGGGCAGGCGCCGAAGAAATGCGCGCCAAGACGGTGAATGCGGCGGCCTCGGTCACCTGCACGACAACGCCGGAGAGCACCGTTTCCCAAGGCAGCTCGTCAGCGGTAGTGCGCAGGATGAGCGTCACGGGACCGCACACGGCCTCGAGCATCGAGGGAAGCCCGGTCGAGGGGTCCGCAACGGCAGCCTGAAGCTTGTCCGCAAGCTCGGCACGCCTCACGCCGGCGAGCTTCTTGGAGACAAAGACCTCCGGCCGCGCGGGACTCGAGGGAGCCATGATGGCGCAACCGTCGAGCACAAGCACGCTCGTGCGCCCGGAAAACTCGATGTTCACCGAGGCCCTCGGTAGCTTTGCGGCACGCTTGGGGGCCACGACCTGCGCGCATACGCTCGCGCCGGGAACAAGATCGGCCACCGTGGTAGCCGAGATGCCGGCCAGCGGCACAAACAGCATGCCGTAAGGGCCAGCGTCGAGGAAACATGCGTCAAGCGAGGCGTCGATGTGGTCGACGCGCGTTCGAAGAATATCGCCAGGAGAAAGCGTCAGATCGGGCGACTCCATGTGCCGTCCTTCCCTTCAAGGTACTGCGCAGTGCGCACGACAGAAGTGCGGAGGTTACGCTGGAATGATACGACGTAATCTTGCGTCGACCCAGCAGAGGAACCGCGAACGGCAAGCGACTCGGCGAGCTGTCGGCATACTTCGGCCAACAGGACGTCGGGACGCAGAGCGCCCTCGTTTGATGAACGGGTCGTGAAGGAAAGGTGCACGCCGCCCGACTCGCCCGGATCCACGCAAACGTCGCCCACGAGCTTCTCGGTGAGGTCTACCTTCTTCGGCTTGCCATTGCGCAGATATTCAATCTGCCCCTGGGCGCGCACCGCCTCGACCGCACGTCGCACGTCTTCGGCGTCAAACGCCATATCCACGGCGTCGGCAGCGTCAAGGCACGCGTCTGGCCAAACGGAAAGGTCGGCCTCCCAGCACGCGATGGTGAGGTTCGCGCCAAGGGACGGCCCATGGACCTCGACATAGGCCGCCTGCTGAGGCATGAGGTCGGGCGGCGCCGAGCGACGCAGGTCCTCGAGGTATTCCTCAGCGGGGCGATACTCGCGCACCCAAAGGTCGAACCATTCGTCGTCTGAGGCCACCGCCACCGGCAGCGCCGGGCAGTAGGCCGCCTTGATACGCGGGGAAAAGCCCTGGGTCACGGCATAAGGAATGCTGCTGCGGCGGATGGTGCGCTCCATGGCGCGCAAAAGCTCGAGATGGGACAGGTAGCGCAAACGGCCCGTCTCCACATAGCGGACCCTCAGGCAGTACAGCTCCTCTTCGCTCATGCTCGGCTCCTCTCCAAGTCGTTGTCAACATGAAGCGAAGGGCACACGCCGCAGCCCGAACACTTCGTCATCGTGCAGTCCGGCGTGAGGGTGCCTTCCAAGGCACGCTCCCACTCGCGCCCAAGCCAGCGCGGCGAGACTCCCGCGGAAATGTGGTCCCAGGGCAAAGGACCGCCCACCTCGAAGGGCTCACAAGCGGCGCGCTGCATGTCAAACCCGACGTTTTCGGCAGCCTGCTGCCAAATCTCAAGCTTGAACTGGTCAGACCACGCATCAAAGCGAGCGCCTAGGCGATGCGCCTCAAGGATGAGCGGCAAAGCCTCGCGGCCGCTTCGCGAAAGCACCGCTTCGAGGAACGACGAGGCGTAGTCGTGATAGCGCAAGTCCACACCGCGCGGAACGGCATCCGCGAGAAGCTTCTGGCGACGGCGCACCTCCTCAGGAGGGGTTTGGCCGCACCACTGGAAGGCCGTCTGCGCCTTGGGGATGAAGACCGCTACCGAGGTGCCAATGCGCACCGCGCAACGCTTTGAGGGCGGCACCGAGGCACGGGCCAGCTCCAACGCGCGGCGGCACAACTCGGCAATGCCAAGCACGTCTTCGTCGGTTTCGGTGGGCAGGCCAATCATGAAGTACAGCTTCATGCGGAGCCAACCCTGCGAGAACGACGCACTCACAGCGTTCATGAGGTCGTCCTCGGTCACGCCCTTGTTGATGACGTCACGCATGCGCTGCGTGCCGGCCTCGGGCGCAAAGGTCAGGCCGCCCTTCTTCTCGCCGGCGACAAGTTTGGCCATCTCGACACCGAAGGAGTCGAGGCGCTCGGAGGGCAACGACACCGAGATGCCCTTGCCCGACAGGTTCGCATTGAGCCTGCACAGCACGTCTTCGAGATTGGAGTGGTCGGTCGTGGACAGCGAGGTAAGCGAAACCTGGTCGTAACCCGTGCATGCAAGCCCACGCATGACGGCGGCAACAATCTGGTCGGCGGGCCGCTCACGCACGGGACGGTACGTCATGCCCGCCTGGCAGAAACGACAACCGCGCGCACATCCTCTCAACACCTCGACGGCAAGCCTGTCCTGCACGACCTGGGGATAGGGCACGAGCGTCGTGTTGACGGGGTCGAGCGCCTTGAAGTCGGCGACGACGCGCTTCACGACCTTTTCGGGCGCACCGGACCCCTCGACGGGAACGACATGCGTGCGCCCGAAGGAATCCTCCTCGGCGCGGTAGAGAAGGGGCACGTAGACACCGGGTATCCGCGCGAGTGCCGCAAGGATGTCGGCGCGAGGTGCATTGGCTGCACGCATGTCGCGGATGCAGCAAGCGACCTCGACGATGACCTCCTCGCCATCGCCCACCATGATGCAGTCGTACAGCTCGCACACAGCCTCGGGGTTGTAGACCGAAGGTCCCCCGCCGCAGACGATGGGGTCGTCCTGCGCACGGTCGCGCGCCATGAGCGGGATGCCCGCCAGGTCGAGCGTCTCGACGATGTTACTGGCAGCAAGCTCATGGGGAAGCTGGATGCCCACCATGTCGAACGACGCCACGGGAAAGCACGACTCCATGGAAAAGAGTGGCAGGTCGCGGCGGCGCATGAGGTCGGCCATGTCGATCCAGGGCGTGTAGGCGCGCTCGCAGGCAATGCCGGGCTGGTTGTTCAAAATCTTGTACAAGATGGCCAAGCCCTGGTTGGGAAGGCCAACCTCATACGTATCCGGGTAGATGAGCACGCAGCGGAAGGACGACTCAGAGTCGCGCACCGCGCCGAATTCGTGGTCGATGTAGCGCGACGGCTTCTCAACCAGGTCAAGGAGCGGCTCAACGCGCCCCCAAAGGTCAACTCGTTCACGCATTGAGATCATACATCCGCTCCTGCTCCTTGATATCCTCGGTCTGCGACCGCTTCCCCTGCAGCCTCAACCTGACCGGCCTGGCGCATACGTCCCTGCATGACCGTGCCGGCCACCCATGTGCCTGCCGCAGCCACCCCCGCCTTGACAAGACATGCGGGAAGCGGGGTGCGCAAGGCAAGCCCGGCGACCTGTTTGCACACAAGCGAAAACGCCGTGAGGCCAGCCACATCCACCAGCCGCTCCTTGCCCATGGGCGCGCCGTAGTTCCCCGCAAGCTTGAAGAGCATCGCAACCTCGCAAGCAAGCATGGCCGGGGTATCGGCGCCCCTAAGAAAGGTAAGCGCCCCCAGCATCGCGTTGTCGCGCACCGCCTGCCCCACGATGCGACGGCCCTGCTCGTCTCGGCAGCAGTCAAGCGCCGCGCCGAGCATCGTCTCGAAGTCAGGCAGGGTCTCGATGAGCCAGCGCGCCAGCATGCCGCCTACGGCCATCTCGTCGCACACGACGATGTCCTCGGTACTCACCTCTCGGGCGACCAGGGCACGAGCCCGCTCGGCAGCCGCATCATCAAAGTGTACAGGCACCAAGCATGGCACCCGGCGCGCGGCGTAGGCGCGGTACAGGTCGGCGGCGACAGCGGCGTCTTGCCCGGCCAGCACGATGACGGCATCGGCCATGGCGTGCACCACGGCGGGTTCATAGCCCACCCCTACGCCGGCGACATATAGGCGAAGCGAGGCGGTCTTGGGTCGCAGCGCTCGCTTGACCGCACGTGCCAAGCCCCCATCGCAGCCTTGCCCCACCGCCACACACAGTCGCAGCGTCTTAGAGGCCGCGCGGCTTGTTTGTCTTCTTGCCTTCACACCCGCCTTGGCGGCGTCATACAGTAGGTTCACGGCAACACGCTCCATCGTAGAAGTCGCCTAAAAATGGGCACGCAGGCTCTCGCGCCCGTCATGGGCCCCCGCCGACAAGACGATGCCAACCGTAAGAAGCTGAACGATCATCGACGAGGAGCCGAAGCTGATAAACGGCAACGGGATGCCCGTGATGGGCATCAGGGAAAGGCACATGCCGATGTTCTCAAATATCTGGAACGTCCACATGGCCGCAATACCCAAAAGCGTAAGTTTAGCGAAAAGCGACTCCGAGCGCATCGCGATGCGAATGGCAGAGAACACAAGCACCATGTAGAGGGCGATGAGCACTGCGGCACCCACGAAGCCAAACTGCTCGCTCAAAAGGGCAAACGCGAAGTCAGTGTGGGCCTCGGGCAAGAATCCTGACGCAGCCTGGGTGGCATTGCCGAACCCTTTGCCAAACAAGCCTCCCGAACCCACTGCAATCATCGACTGGCGCAAGTTATACCCGGCGTTGGTGGTGTCCGAGTCAGGGTCGAGAAAGACGAGCAGGCGGTTCATCTGGTAGTCCTTGAAAAGCGAGTGCTCGTCACCCACCAGGTTGTCGATGATGCCATCGGTAAGAAGGACGGCCGCGACACCCAGCACAAGCAAGATGACGGTGACGATCACCCAGGACCACTTGGGTCCGGCCATGACGATCACCACGGCGCCCGACACCAAGATCACGAGGCCCGTGCCGAGGTCGGGCTGCAGCAAGATGAGCAAAAACGGCACGGCAAGGACGGCACAGAGGCGCACGTAGTCCGAAAGCGACGTCACACGTCCGCCGTAGCGCGCGCACAGCGAGGCCATAAGCAGGACCGTCACGGGCTTGGCAAGCTCAGAGGTCTGGAATGTGAAGCCGATGACCGGTATCTTCACCCAGCCGGTAAGGCCGTTGGCGCTGTAGGCGAAAAACGGCAACAAAGGGGCAAGCATGAGCGCGCAGTCGATGACGAGCAGCGCAAGCGTGCAGTTGGCAAGCTTGCGCATGTCAAAGCGATACATCGCGAGCGCCACCACGAAACCGAGGCCGGCGCCCAAGGCCTGACGCGCAGGCGAGGCGGCGGCAATGGAAAGCGACGCCGAGTACACCACCACGAGACCGTATGCCACCAGCGCGACAGCAGCCGTAACGACAGCAGGATCGAGCCCTGCAAAAAAGAAGCGCAGAGAAGGGCGGGCGGGGTGGTGCGCGAAATCAAGGCGAGCCTGTTTTATCGAACGCATCAGTCCATCACCTGCTCGGTCGAAACCTCGCGCGTCATGAGGATCGAAACGGGGTCCGTCATTTCCACGCCGTACACGGCGCCCAGCACACCGCGGCACACGTTCGAGGCGACGTAGCCACCGCCGCCGCCGTGCTCGACGATGGCAGCCACCACGTACGTTGGATCCTCGGCAGGCGCGGCGGCACAGAACCAGGCATGCGGGTTGTCGTCATCGTCTCCCGCCTCGCCCGTACCGGACTTGCCCATGACCGTGACGGGCAAACCCGCAAAATAGTCGCCCACATACGTCTCGTTCACCACACCGACGAGCGCATCGTTCACAAAGGACAGGATGTCCTGCGAGATCGAAACCTCGCAGCTCGGCTTCTGCTCCGCCGTGATGATGGGCTCGCGGGTCTGGTTGGAAAGGACGTCAAGCAGCACGTGGGGCCACATCTCCACCGCCCCGTTCACAAGGCCGCAGTACGCGTAGCACATCTGAAGAGGCGTGACGAGGATGTCGCCTTGGCCGATGGCGATGTTTGCCGTGTCGCCGCCCTGCCAGGCGCGCGCGGAGTCCTCGACCCAAGTGTAGTGGTTCCACTTCCATTCGGCATCAGGCACGCGACCCTGCGACTCGGCCGGCAGGTCGATGCCGGTCGCCGAGCCAATGCCCCAGCGGCGAAACATCTCTTGAATGCCCTCGGGATGGTCGGAGTAGTAAAACGCCTTCGCAATCTCGTAAAACACGGTGTCGCAGGAATTGGTGATGCCCTCGTAGAGATTCATCCAGCCGTGTCCGGAGTGGTTCCAACAATGCATGCCGTATTGCTCGCCAAAGCCCGTCCAATAGCCCGTGCACTCGACGAGGGAGCTTGTCGTGGTCATGCCCGACTCAAGCGCGGCGCAGGTCGTGAACGGCTTGATGGTGGAGGCAGAGGGGTACAGGCCGTTGATGGCACGGTTGAGAAGCGGGGTGTTCGCACCCTCGGCAATGAGCTGCGCCCAAGCGTCGGTACTGATGCCGCCGATGAACGCGGAGGGGTCAAACGTCGGGTAGCTTGCCATGGCAAGAACCTCGCCAGTCTTGCAGTTAATGCAGACGCACGAGGCGCCCGTAGGCTTGTAGTGAAGGTAATCGCTCGCCTCAAGGCCGAGAAGCAGCGCTTGCTCTGCGGCGGCCTGCACCGTTGCGTCCACGGTAAGCCGCACGTCGCTTCCCGGCTCGGGATCGACTTCCGAGGCTATCCCCAAGATGTTGCCCGAGACGTCGACATAGACCTTGCGCGAACCGCGCACGCCCTGCAGCACGTTTTCATATTGGTATTCGACACCCGACTTGCCCACGATGTCGCCTGATTGATACGTGAGCTGACGCTGCGGGTCGGCGTTGAACGCCTCGAGCTCCTCGCTCGAAATGGTGCCCGTATACCCGAGCAAATGGCACGCAAGGGAGCCGTAAGGATAGGTGCGCACCGTGCGAGACTCCACCGAGACGCCGGGGAACTGGCCGGGGTGCTCGACCACGTAGGACACGGCGCTTTCGGGCACGTCGATCATGACCGTGCGCAGCGACTGCGCGCCCTCCGACGCGCTCTGGATGTTGCGGCGCACGGCCACGTCGGGCATGCCGAGCAGGTTGCCCAGACGGCGCACGACACGCGAGTTGTCTGCCACGGACTTGTCGGCGACGACCGCCATGCAGGTGCGGTTGCCCACGAGGACGTTGCCGTTGCGGTCGAGGATGCGCCCGCGCGTCGCACGCAACGACACCTCGGAGGTGCTGTTCGAGTTGGCCTGGTCGGAGTAGTCTCGTCCCGAAATGACCTGCATGCCCCAAAGGCGCAGCAACAGCACGCCAAAGGCGGTGCCTGCCAAAGCGGAAAAGATTGCCGTGCGCCTGCGAAGCCCCGCCTGGCCGGAGACGTCGAGTGATTCCGCCGGCCTGATGGGCGACCGCCCCGAGTTGAAATCAAGACCGCTGGCACCCGTGAGGGGCGGGACGGCATGGCCGGCCCGATGGCGCACGACGAGAAGAACGGCAACGCACACAACCGCCAACACGGCAATGACGATCACAACGAGGACTGACGTGTCCAAGACGCGCACCTCCCCTTTTTCAACAGATACATCGGGCACCGGCTAGCGAAGCCGGCGAGAACGCCGACCGCCAGAAAGCCTGGCATAGATGGCAAAGACCAGTAGCGCGAAGAGCGAGTCGAGCACGGACGCGAGCAACGCAAGGCCCACGACCTCGCCCATCGTTGCCCCCATAGTGCCCAAAAGCACCATGACGGCGGCGGAAATGAGGTTGTACACAACGTCGGCGGCAAAGAAGACGATGCAGGCCCTCAAGGGTTCGCGCAGAAGGGCCGGCTTGCCCAGGTGCGCGCAGGCAAATGCAAAGATGCTGCCAAGCAGCGACGACAGCCCAAGCGTGGAGGACCCGAGCATGTCAAACAAGAGGCCGAGGGCAAATCCCGCAATGACGCCGGCGAAAGCCCCTTTGCGCAGAGCCAGAAAGAACACCGCACACAGAAGGAAGTTCGGCACGGCGCCCAGAAGGCTCACATGGCCGCCCAACAAAAGTTGGACCAGCACACAGGCAACCACAACCAAAACACTGGACCGCTTCGAGCTGCAGGAATCGGGCACTGTCGGCATCACTGGGCATCACCTGCACTTTGGCCACTTTCAAGGTCCTGGTCGGTCGACACTGCATCAACCTGCGCGCCATATGCCGTGATGACAAAGACCTCCGAGGCGTTTGCGGCCTGCGTCAAGGGCTTTACCACTATGTCCTGGAAAAGAGACGAGGGCTCGCTCACCACGCTTACCACCGTACCCACCGCAAGACCCTTCGGGTAGACGTCGCTTCTCCCCGACGCCCTCACGACATCGCCCACGCTCACCGCGTCATCGCTGGACACGTAGTCGACGCGCACCGTGGAATCCACAGAACCGGACAGAATGCCCGCGGCACCGCTCTCCCCCACCGACACGCTCATGGAAAACATGGGGTCATTTATCAAACGGACCGTTGCCGTGGTAGGAGAGACGGCGCACACCTGGCCGACAAGGGAGGCGCCGTCCGTCACGGGCATGTCGAGGCCCACGCCGTCGTTGCTGCCACGGTTGATGACGATCGTCTGGGTCCACGTGTCTTGAGGGCCCGTTATAACCTGAGCCGCGACGCCCGAGGCGCCAAACGACGAAGCGAGCCCGAGCATCGCCCTGAGGCTTTCGTTTTCTTCCTTGTACTGCTGCAATTCGCCGAGCTGCGAGAGCAAGTAGGCGTTGCGGTCGCGCAATTCCGTGAGCGTCTCTTCGTCGGCGCTGGCATTGACGAGGTTCGTGCGCAACGTGTCGATGGGCTTGGCTAGAGACGACCCGAGATTCTGCAAGGGGGAAACGGCCCATTGCACACCCGCGCGCAGCATATGGACGGGGCCATTTGATCCCTCTTGGGAATACACCGTCATCAGCAGGGCGGATAGACACGTGCACACCACGAGCGCCCGGAAGGCCGCCTTCCCCCCGCGTGCATCAGCCCCAAGGCTGGGAAGTTTGGTCACAGCGCCCCCTTAGATGCACTTAGGCCGATGCCTGTGTATACGAGCCCGAAAGGGCATTGGCGTCGAGCACCGCCATGCAGCCCTTGACGACGTTCTCCAGAGCCGTGGGCGAGACATTGACGGGCACGCCCGTTTCCTCGCGCAGGCGACGGTCCAGGCCGCGCAGCATTCCGCCGCCGCCAGACAAAAGGATGCCGTAGTACATGATGTCGCTGGCAATGTCGGGCGGAGTCGCGTCAAGCACTTCGCGCACGACCTTGACGATGGCCTTGATGGGGTCCTGGATGGCGCGACGCACTTCCTCGGACTCGATGCGCACGGTCTTGGGCATGCCGGTCACCGTGTCGCGGCCGTTGACCTCGACATCGAGTTCACGGTCGAGGGGTGCGGCTGAGCCGACCTTAATTTTGATGATTTCGGCAGTGCGCTCACCGATGTTGAGACCGTAGGTTTCCCTCACCATCTCAAGGATGGCGCGGTCGAAGGCGTTACCGCCCACGCGAACCGAACGGGAGACGACAATGCCGCCCATCGAAATGACCGCGACCTCAGCCGTGCCGCCGCCAATGTCGACGACAAGAGAGCCGGTCGGTTCCTCGACGGGAAGCTCGGCGCCGATGGCTGCGGCCATGGGTTCCTCGATGAGGAACGCCTGCGAGGCGCCCGCCTGCAGCGCGGCTTCGAAGACGGCGCGCTTCTCAACGGACGTGACGCCGCTGGGAATGCCGATGACAACACGAGGACGCGGGGCAAGCAGGCCCTTCTTCTCGCCGCAGGCCTTGCCGATGAAATAGCGAAGCATAGCCTCGGTCACGTCGAAGTCGGCAATGACGCCATCCCTCATCGGCTTGATGGCCTCGATGTTTCCAGGGGTGCGGCCGAGCATGCGCTTCGCATCGGCGCCAACCGCCAGGACACGATTCTTGTCACGGTCGATGGCGACAACTGAGGGTTCGTTGATGAGAATCCCCGCCTCGCGCGTGGCAACAAGCGTGTTCGCGGTACCTAGGTCTATTGCCAGGCCTGCACCGTTGCGGCCCAGGATGTTGTCTAGAAACGACATGCGCGCACCAATCGAAAAGTAGGCCCATCCCGCTAGGCGGGATGGGCTTGCAAGACTTCAACTTGTCAGAAAGTCAAATGCCAAGCGAGCTTAGGCCTGGAAGAAGATGCCAATCTCGCGCTCGGCAGATGCGGGAGAGTCGGAACCATGGATGACGTTGCGGTCAACGGAGAGGCCGAAGTCGCCACGGATGGTGCCGGGCTCAGCCTTGGCGCAGTCGGTGGCGCCCATGAGGCGACGCATGTTGGCAACGGCGTTCTCGCCGGAGATAACCATCTTGACGACGGGGCCGGAGGTGATGTAGGACACGAGGCCCTCGTAGAAAGGCTTGCCCTTGTGCTCGGCGTAGTTGGCCTCGGCCTGCTCGGGGGTGACCATCTCGAGCACCATGCGCTCGATGGTGAGACCGGAGCGCTCGATGCGGTTGACGATCTCGCCGATGTGACGGTTGGCCACAGCGTCGGGCTTAATCATGATGTAAGTCTTCTCGATCATTGTCGTGCCTTTCACTCGTTGTCTGCTAATGCAACTCACACTGCGCATCAAGCGCAGAAGGAGACCCTTTTGCTAGGCCTGCTCGCCCTCGGCAGGAGCCTGTTCGCCCTCGGCGGGCTGGCCGGCGGGCGCGGCAGCCTGGTCGGCCTGCTGGCCGGCCTCGGTCTGCTCCTCGGAGACGACCTTCTCGCCGTTGAACGCGTCGACATAGGTGTTGTCGGTCTCGGAGAGGATGACGCGCTCGACGTTGGAGACCTTCCAACCAATGCCCTGGCGCACGAGGCTCACACGGTAGGTGATCTTGCCGCCCTGGGGAAGCGCGGTCTGCACAATGGCAACGCAGTCGCTCATCGTTGCGTCCATGCCGATGACCTCGGCGGTACCGTTGCCCTCGATGGAACTCATGACCTGGTTGCGGGCGGTGTCGTCAACGCTCGAAGCCCAAAGGCCGGATGCGCTGTCGCCGTCTGCAGCGGCGGCAAACACGTCGGAGATGACGCCCTCACGGGAAGGAATGCCCAGGCCTGCCGCATAGGCACCGGCACAGGCGCCGAGCACAACAACCACAATCAGAATGACGACAAGCGCGCGCTTGAGCCCACGGTGCGGCTTCACCTGATCGTAGGCCTCACGACGACGCTGGTCGGCCACGATGTCGGCCTCGGAGATGTTGAAGAAGCCCGAGTCCTCGGCGCTGGGGAGCAGATCGCCGGACATGCCGGCCGGGTCATAGGTGGGATCGACCATGCCCGCAGAGTAGCCTCCGGTGTTGGTGCCCATTGCCTGGACAGCCTGCGTGGCGCGGCTGAAATCGACCTGGGCCGCAGCGGAGAGCTGATAGCCGGTAGAGGTGGCGTTCTGGAAGGCGGACACCGCCTCGACCATGCGGTTCGTCGCAACGTAGGCCTGGCCGAGGTTTGCGAAGATGAGCGAGCGCTCCTGAGGGTTCGACGCAAAGTCGACGGCCGTGCGGTAGGCCTCGGCGGCATCTGCCGGACGGCGCATCTGCATGAAGCTCACGCCAAGGTTGATGAGGGCCTTGGCAGGTTCGGGGTTGTTGGGATCCAGGGCGGCCTGACGGTACGCGGTGCCGGCGTTGCGCGAGTCGCCGAGCTTGGAGTACGCCTCGCCAAGCGCCATGTGGGCCTTGTAGGCGCCACGGTAGTTCTGGTCGGTCAGGGCATGGCGCAGCGAGTCGATGGTGCCGCGCAGGTCGCCGAGGGCCATCTGCGCCTTGCCGAGGTTCGTGTACACAGCGCCCTGGTTGCCGTAAGAGGAATCCGCCAGGGCAGCACGATAGGCCTGTGTGGCCTCCTGCACACGACCGATGCGCATGAGGGCGTTGCCGCACAGATGGCAAGCCTCGCCGGTGCCCGGACCGGTGCCGCACTGCGAGAAGAGAATGACTGCGCTCTCCCAGTCCTTGGCGTCATATGCCTGTTTTGCCCTGTTGAAGGTCGTGATATCCAACGGTAATGCTCCTCGTGCCCTGGAAGGAAATGTGCGTATGGTGCGTCGGGGTGCCCCTCTTAAAAGAAGGGCCAGTCGGCAATTGTACGTTGCGACCGGCCCTTCTCACAGGGCATTATAGAAACTACAGTACCTCAGATGAGTCTTGCGGTCTTGCGCTATGCCTGAACGGGGCGAGCTGCCTCGTAGTTCTGCTCGTAGTCGATGCGGTACTTGTTCGTGTGGCCGTGGTCGTCGGCGGGGCCGTTGTCGCGGCTCAGGATGTCAGAGACGTCATTGCCGGCGATATCGGCGTCGCAGGCCTCGACAAGCACGGAGATGCGCATCTCGAGGTCGTTGTACAGGTTGTCGATGGCAGCCTTGGTCTGAGCGTAGGCAGAGTTGGCGTCGACGGCAACGGCCTGCAGCGTCGTGCGGGCAGAGCTGATCTGCGCCTGGAGGTCAGCCGCGCGGTTGCGCAAGTCAGACAGGTCGCTAACGCCCAGGTTGTCGGAAAACTCCGTCGCGATAGAGCTGATCTGGCCGTGGAACCCGTCAAGCTGGTTGTAAGCGGTCGTGAGCTGCGTGAACGCATCGGCGGCGGGGGCGGCCGTCTGCTGGTCGCTCACCGGGGCGGAAGTGTCGCCCGCAACCGTGCCCTGCTCGGTGCCGCCCTGCTGGGACTGGTCGCCGTTGGAGGTCACCACGACGTTGCCGCCGTCGACCGTAGCCGTGCCGGGTTGGGCGCCGGTATCCCAGGGATGCAGGATGATAAGCACGAGCGCCACAATGAGCACAAGCAGCACCGCGATGAGCACGATGGGCCACTTGGGCGACTTGGTGGCGGCGCTCATGTCGACGCTGCGGCCGGGCATGGCGGGCGTAGCGGGCACAGCGGCGAACTCCTGGCTTGCGCCGGTGCGCGGGAACTGCCCAGAAGGCTGCTGGAACGGCGGCATCTGGCGCGTGGGCTCATATGACTGGCGCGCAGGCTGCGCCGCGAACTCCTGCGAGGGCTGGCGATAGGCCATGGGGTCCTCATACCCCTGCTGACCAGGCATGACCTGAGTCTGCCCCGCATACTGGGGCTCAGGCTGAAGAGGGGTGCCGCACGTGGGGCAGAACTTCGTGGACTCAGAGCATTCGGTACCGCAAACTGAACATTTCATCGTTTGCCTCCTACCTTTTGTGATTCGTCGTTACTTCGTAAAATCGGTCGGACGCCACGGTCACATCATAGCAAAGCGCGGGGTGCGACGGGCGGCGCACACGCTATTCCGACACGGCCGCAAGATAGGCGACCGCGGCATCGCAGATGGCATGCGCCAACGTCTCCTGGTACTCGGGGCTGCAAAGGAGCTGGTCTTCCTCGGGGTTGGACATGAATCCCATCTCGAAGAGCACCACGGGGACCTGGCAGAAGTTGAAACCCGCCAGGTCGGTCCTCTCCACAATCCCATCGTCTTGGGCACCCGTCTCGGAGATGATGATGGGGTGCATGATGCTGGCCGCATAGGCGCTTGCGTCTGCGATGCTCGTCGTCCACTCGTTGTAGCCCGGCACGAGCGTGGTGAACCCGCGCGGGCCGGAGTCGTCGGCGCCGTCGCAATGCAGGCGGATGAAGATGTCGGCCCCGCAGTCGTTGGCAACCTGGGCGCGCTCCTCACTCGAATACGTGCGGGAGTCGTCCTCGCGCACCATGACAACCGTGATTCCCTCGTCGCGCAGCTTGTCGCGCAGCAGCAACGCCACGGCAAGCGTGACGTCGGCCTCCTCGACGCCCGTCACGACGCCCTGGGTACCGCCCGGCTCGACGTACTGCATCTCGCTGGAACCAGGGCCGATGGGGGTAAGGGTGAGGTCGTAACCACCGCCATGGCCTGCGTCGATGCACACGGTGCCGCGCACAAGCCCCTCCCCCGCCACAGCGCGGGCCTGCACGTCGCGACCCGTCTGCGACACGGCGTCCATGAAGCCGCCCGCCGCCTTGTTGGCCGCACCCGTAAGCTGACCGGTGGCACGGGCGTTGCACGACGCGCATGACGCGACGCCCACCCCCGCAACCAGCACAGCCGCAAGGGCGCAGCCGCCTATGACAAACGTCCTGCGGCTTACGGGCAGTCCGGGCTTGACGACGTCGCCGTCATGCTCGGCCGGCACCTCACCCTTTGCCACAGGGCCGTCGGCGATGTCGGCCCGCTCGGACTGTTTTTCGTCTGTCAAACGTTGCCTCCTCACATAGGCGCACACGGCGCGTGGCGCGCCGGACGGCCGGATATGCAACCTTCTACTCTACATGGGGCCGCACCGAGATGCACGCCACGCTGCCCAGGCAACAGATATTCAGCAGCCAACGTCCACCACAGCGGCCGAACCCTGAAAACATGCCAAACCCTTTGCCGCAATTTTGCACATATATAACAGGCACAGAACAACTCTGGGTCTACAATCGAAGGGGTTCTATCGGCACAGAATGAAACGCCCCGGAAGGCAGGCGCGTATGCTAGAAGGCATCGTCGACATAGGTTCGAACTCGGTAAGGATGACCGTGTATGACTGCGACGTCCAAACGAACGAGTTCCGGCCGTTCTTTAAGTTGAAGAATCAACTTGGGCTGGCAAGCCACATCGACCCGCAAAGCGGCAGGCTCGACGAGGCTGGTGTAGACGCGCTCATCAGCACGCTCAAGGAATACCGCAGGGCGGCGTCGCGGTTCACCGAGCTCGACCGCCTCTCCTGCTTTGCCACCGCCGCCATCCGCAACTCCTCCAACTGCCAGGAGGTCCTCGACAAGGTCGACGAGCTGTGCGGCGTGCAGGTGGAGCTTCTGAGCGGCGTCGAGGAGGCGCGCCTGGGTTTCGCAGGCGCCATGTGGCACTCCGGCGCCACCTCGGGAGTGCAGATCGACGTGGGCGGAGGCTCCAGCGAGGTGCTCGTCTATGAGGACGGCCAGGCAAAAGACGCCACGAGCGTCCCCATGGGCTCGCTCTCCCTCTTTGAAAAGTACGTCGACGGCCTTCTGCCCACCGCACGCGAGGCCAAAGACATCCGCGAGGCAATCTCCAAGCGCGTGCGCAAGGCGCTCGGCGAGCAGAGCGCCGAATGCGCCTCGTGCATCGGCGGCACGGCACGCGCCATGCGTAAGGTCCGCAACGCGTGGCTGGCGCCCCAGCAGCCTGGATCCCCCGTCACACGCGGCGAGCTCGACCAAATCGTGTCGCACATCATCGACAAGCCGAAAGCGGCAATGCGCGAGCTGCTCCACGTGGTGCCCGAACGCATCCACACGTTTACCCCGGGACTGCTCGCCATCCAGGCCGTCGCCGACAACTTCGGGGTCCAGCGCCTCGTCGTGCATGACTCGGGCATCCGCGAGGGCTATCTCATGGAGCGCGTTTTGGGTATAGACTCTCAAATGAACAACAACCCCACCGATACCAGGAGGTAAGACGATGTCCACCGCCAAAGAGCATGGCAAGCCCAAGCAAGCGCGCCCTGCAGCCGGCAAGTCCGGCCTCGACTTCTCCTACACGCAGAACCGCGAGCTGTCGTGGCTGCAGTTCGACGAGCGCGTGCTCGAAGAGGCCGCCGACCCGTCCGTGCCCCTGCTCGAGCGCTTCAAGATGGCCTCCATCTTCGAGAGCAACCTCGACGAGTTCGTGATGATTCGCCTGGGCAGCCTCTCCGAGCTGGCAAGCCTTGAGTTCCAGCCCGTGGACAACAAGTCGAACCAGACGCCCGGCGAGCAGCTTGCGAGCGTCTACGAGGTGCTGCCCGACTACATCGCACGCCACGACAAGGTCACCGGCGAGCTCGAGGACGAGCTCGCGTCCCACGGCATCGTGCGCGTGCAGTGGCGAGACTACACCCCCGAGGACAAGAAGGCCATGGAGCAGCTCTTTGTCTCCGAGGTGCTGCCCGTGGTCTCGCCCCAGATCGTGAACCCGCGCCACCCCTTCCCCAACCTGCACAACGACACGCTCTACGTCGTCTTCAACCTGGCCAGCGCCACGGAGGCGGGACTTCTCGGCATCGTCGAGGTCCCCTCGACGCTGGGCCGCTTCGTCCAAATCAAGCACGACGTGCACACGCTGCGCTACACCCTGCTTGAAGACGTCATCCTCGCGTTTGCCGACAGGCTCTTCGTCGACTTCCACACCTCCGAGCGCGCGGTCATCAGGGTCACGCGCAACGCCGACATCGACCCCGACGAGGGATCGTTCGACCTGGAAGACGACTACCGCCAGCACATCAAGCGCGTGCTCAAGCAGCGCCTGCGCCTCAACCCCGTTCGCCTGGAAGTGCAGGGCAAGTTCTCCAAGCCGCTCGTCAAGTTTATGCGCAAGGCACTTGAGCTGGGTGAACGCCAGGTGTTCTACGTCGCGAGCCCGCTGCGCATGGCCGATTTCGCCTTCTCCTTGGAGGGCAAGATCTCGCAGAGCCTCGTAAGCGAGCTCGCCTATCCCAAGTTCACCCCGCAGGCCCCCGGCTGCGTCGACCCCAGCGCGCCCATGCACACCCAGATCGAGGACCACGACATCCTGCTCTCCTACCCCTACGAGTCGATGGAGCCGTTCCTGCGCCTGCTGCGCGAGTCGGCCAACGACCCCGACGTCGTGCAGATCAAGATCACGCTGTACCGCGTGGCAAAGAAGTCGAGGCTCTGCGAGTCGCTCATCACCGCGGCTGAAAACGGCATCGACGTGACCGTCGTCATGGAGCTGCGCGCCCGCTTCGACGAGGAGAACAACATCGAGTGGGCGGAGCGCCTCGAGGACGCCGGCTGCACCGTGCTGTACGGCTCGGCGGGCTTCAAGGTCCACTCCAAGATCTGCCAGATCACCTATCGCCGCGCCGGCGAGGTCACGCGCATCACGCAGCTGGGCACCGGCAACTACAACGAGAAGACCGCCGCCCTCTACGCCGACTACTCCTACATGACGGCTGACCCGCGCATCGGCGAGGACGCCAACAGGTTCTTCCGCAACATGCAGATCGGCAACCTCAACGGCCAGTACTCCTACCTGGGAGTTGCCCCCGTGGGCCTCAAGCCCCTCATCATGCGTGGCATCGACCGTGAGATCGCCAAGGCGCGCGCGGGCGAAGAGGCGCACATCTGGTTCAAGATGAACTCCATCACCGACCGCGAGGTCATCGACAAGATCTCCGAGGCGAGCTGCGCGGGCGTGAAGGTCGACCTCATCGTGCGCGGCATCTCGTGCCTGCTGCCCGGCGTGCCCGGCAAGACGGAAAACGTCACCGTTCGCTGCATCGTGGGTCGCTGGCTCGAGCATGCCCGCGTGTACATGTTCGGCGTCGACAAGGACATCATGTATCTGAGCTCGGCCGACATGATGACGCGCAACACCGAGCACCGCGTGGAGATCGCCTACCCGCTGCTCGACCCCGAGCTGCGCCGCCGCGTCGCCGCCGACATCGACGTGCAGATGCGCGACAACACCAAGGCGCGCATCCTCACCCCCGACGGCAAGCACGCCCATGTGCCCGTGTGCGCCGGCGAAGAGCTCGTGTGCGCCCAGGAGTTCTTCGCAGCTCGCGCAATCGAGGAGTCTCAAAAGGCCACGGCCGAGCGCGCCGAGCAGGCAAAGCGCGCACGCAGCCGCGCCATCCCCAGCGGGCAGCCTCAGGACCACGAGCCCAAGCAGGCCGAGGAGCCCGCAGCCGAGAAGGAAGCGGCGCCAGAGCCCCAGGCAGCGGCCGCAGACGCACAGGCCGCCCAGCAGCAGGCCCCCACGGCGGCGAAGGCCGAGGGAAAGCCCGCCGAGACAGCATCGAAGGACGAGGCTGCCCAACCCATGGAAGTGGACGCGAAGCCCATCGACCAGGAGCCGGCCGAAGAGCGCGACCCCATGGCCTCCCTTGAGCTGATGGTTAAGCAGAAAGGCCGCAAAGCGACTGGTTGGGCTCTCATCAAGGCTGGCATTAGGGTACTATTCGGCAAGTCAGCAACGAAATAGACCATAGTCTGAACCTGTTGCGGCGGCGCACGTGAACTCGAACTCGAGGGCGTGCGCCGCCGCTGCGATATGCACTGAGCGGGTTCAGGTCATGGCACAACCTTTGAGCGGGGCAAGCATGCAACTCAAGATCGATACCTTGTGCTACGGCGCAGACGCGGTGGCGCGCACCGCAGAGGGCAAGACCGTGTTCGTTTCGGGAGGCGTTCCGGGCGACGTGGTGGAAGCCGAGATCACAAGCGACGGAAAGACGTTCTCCAAGGCCCGCGTGGCCTCGGTCGTGGAGGCCTCGACCGACCGCGTCGCCTCAAAGTGCCCCTACTCTGCCATCTGCGGCGGCTGCCCCTGGGCCGATGTCTCCATCGAGGCCCAGCGCCAGGCAAAGCGAAAGAACGTCGTCGACGCGCTCGTGCGCATCGGCAAGTTCGATGCAGACTGGACGCAGGAGCACGTGGGCCAGGTCGTCGAGGTGGGTCCCGACTGGGGCTATCGCAACAAGGTTGAGCTTGCCTGCGTCAAGCAGGACGGCCGCATGCGCTTGGGCATGCACTCCAAGTTCGACGCAAACCAGGTCATCGCCGTGGACAAGTGCCCGCTCATGGCTAAGGATTCCCAGAAGCTGGTCAAATCGGTTGCCGGCGCGCTCAACTTCTTCGGAGGCTCCCGCGATTTGGGTCTCGAGCGCGTGGGCATTCGCGTGAGCGAGCGCACCCGCCAGGTGGAGGTTGCCCTGTGGACCGACCCGGCCGCCTTCCCGCGCGCCGAGATCGCCAAGGTCATCACCGACGCAGCCAAGCCCACTTCCATCGCCCGCGTCATGACCAAGGAGAAGGGCGGCGCCCGCAAAATCGCCGGCGTCGAGTGCCTGAGCGGCCGCGGCCGCTGGGAGGAGCGTCTGGCCGGGCAGACCATGAGCCTTTCCGCCCCGTCGTTCTTCCAGGTAAACACCGCCGGTGCCGAAAAGCTCATCGAACTTGTGCTCGAAGGTCTCGCCATTGGGGGCGACGAGGTCGCCTGCGACCTGTACTGCGGCGCAGGCACCTTCACCTTGCCCCTGGCGCGCGCTGCGCAGGGCGGCGTCATCGCCATCGAGAGCTACGGGCCCGCAGTACGCGACCTCAAGCAGAACCTCGAGCATGCCGGGCTCGCTGACATAGTTGAGGCCATCGGCGACGATGCGGCGCGTCAGCTCGACTGCCTGGAGGATGCCGACGCCATCGTCGTCGACCCGCCCCGCGCCGGTCTTGAGCGCTCGGTCATCGAGGCTGTCTGCGAAAGCCCCGCACGCGCCGTCGCCTACGTCTCGTGCGACCCGGCCACGCTCGCCCGCGACCTGGCCATCTTCCGCGAACTTGAGACGTTCGACATCGTCTCGATCACGCCGGTCGATCTTTTCCCCCAGACGTTCCATGTCGAGAACGTCACCATCCTGCGCCGTCGCTAGAAACCAGGCCGAACATGATTCTTGCATCCAAATCGCCGCGCCGTCGCGAACTGATGGAAGAAGCAGGCTTCGATTTCACCTGCTGCACGAGCGACTTTGACGAGTCGAGCGTGCATGTGCGCGACCCGCATGAGCTGCCCCATGCGCTCGCCTGGCACAAGGCGCTTTCCGTCTGCCCGAGCGCCCGCCCTGGCGAGCTCGTCATCGGCTCTGACACCGTTGTCATCCTTAGCGAGCGCGTGCTTGGAAAGCCCGCCAACGCCGACGAGGCGCGTCAGATGCTGCGCGACCTCTCAGGCAAGACGCACGAGGTCACGACCGGTGTCTCTGTGCTTTGTGACGGCTGCGAAGTGCTCGGCTTTTCCGAAACGGCTCGCGTCACCTTCTGGGACCTCGAAGACGATGAGATCGACACCTACGTCGCCACTGGCGAGCCCATGGACAAAGCAGGCGCTTACGGCATCCAAGGCAAGGGCCGCCTGCTTGTGCGTGGCATCGAAGGCGACTTCTACACGGTGATGGGGCTGCCCATTTCACGGCTCTACCGCGAGCTGCGTGCCCTCAAGGCATAGCACGCCCTGCAACAGCGCGCACGAAAAGGCCGCCCGCCTCGCTGAGAACGAATCAGACAAGGCAGGCGGCCTTCTTTATTGATGCGCATACAACCTAAAGGTTTAGTTGAACTTAAAAATCTTCCTTGCGGTGCGGTAGAGGGCGGCCGTGAGGCGCTTGCCCACCTTGCCGGGAAGGTTCGTGCCCACGCCAAGGAAGTTGTGGCGGGCATGGTTGTACATGCGCTCGTCGAACGCCTTCAGGTCACGCCACAGCTCGTCAACCAGCTGGTCAGACTCAGGCTCGTCAGACATGTGGCCGAACAGCGAGGAAATGGCCATCATCATCGTGAGGTAGTTGAGCATGTAGGCGCGCAGCGGCTGGCTCTCCACCTCGTCATAGAGGTGCAGGGCCTCGAACATGATCTTTGAGATGCGCAGCTGCTGACGATAGCGCGAAACCATGACCTTCTCGTTGACGCTCTGGTCCTGACGACCGATGAAGTAGCGGTAGAGGTCCACGTCGCGATAGAAGAGCTTCTTGCAACGCGGCAGCGGCACATAGGCGAAGATGTTGTCCACATAGAAGGTGTGGCTCGGCAGCGGCACGCCACCGTCGCGCAGCACCTCCGTGCGGTAGAGCAGCGAGTGCATGAGCAGGTTCTGGTCGATGCGGAACTTGCCCATCTCGTCCCAGGTAAAGACACGGCCCTCGGGAAGCACGCTGCGGTAGCCCACGGACTTCTGCGTGTTGTCTTCCACATGCTCGTAGACGTAGTTCGAAATGAACAGGTCGACGATCTCGCCTTTGGCAACCAGGGAGCGCACATCGGCGAGCAACGTCTGCACAGCGTCGCGGTCAACCCAGTCGTCGGAGTCGACGACCTTGTAGTACATGCCCTGTGCAGCGGCAAGGCCGGCGAGCACCGCGGCGCCGTGGCCGCCGTTCTCCTGGTGCACGGCGCGCACGATACCGGGGCACTTGGCCTGCCAGGCATCGGCCTTCGCGGGCGTGTCGTCTTTCTGGGAGCCGTCGTCGACGATGATGATCTCGAAGTCCTGCTCAGGCGCGCAGGCGTCGATGATGCTCTGGACGCACTTGTCCATATAGGCTGCCGAGTTGTAGCAGGGAATGGCAAACGTGACGAGCTTTTCCACCGGAGGGACCTTCTCTTTCTAAACGTGCGTCACCTAGACGATTATGCCTCGGCGACCAGCTTGTCGGCGAGGGCGAGAGCGCTGGCAACGACGGCGTCCATGTCATAGTAGCGGTACTCGGCCAGACGGCCAACGGCGTGGAAGTTGGCAACGCCAGCAACACGCTCCAGATAGGAGGCGTAGAGCGCCTTGTTCTGGGGCTCGAGAATGGCGTAGTAGGGCGTCTGGCCGCTTCCGGGCTCGTAGGCCTTGGAGTACTCGCGCAGGATGGTGGTCTTGCCGGGCACAACCTGACCCGTCATGTGCTTGAACTCGGTGATGCGCGTAAAGTCCTCGCTCGTGGTGTAGTTGACCGTGCAGACGGGCTGGAACTCGTCGACAGGCAGGGTCTCGAAGTCGAGGTCGAGGGTGCGGTACGGCAGGGCGCCCAGGTCGAGGCCGAAGAGCTCGTCGAGCGGGCCGGTGTAGACGACCTGGCCCTCATAGGCCAGGTCGCCCGCCATGATCTTGCCGTCCTCGACACGCACGATGTCTCGCGCGTCGACGTCGAGGAAGACGTCGATGTTGGCATGGTCGAGCATGTGATCGAACAGATCGGTGTAGCCCTTGGCAGGCATGCCCTGGTGAGGAGACTGGAAGTAGCGGTCGTCATCGCCCACAAGCACGGGGACGCGGCCGGTGACCGAGGGGTCCACCTGGTCAGGCGTCTGGCCCCACTGCTTCATCGTGTAGTGGAGGAACACGTTCTCGAAGACGTAGTCGGCGACCTCCTCGAGCTCGGGATCATCCTGAGCGCGCAGCTCAAGGATCGGCACCTTGCGGTCAAGGCCGAACTTCTCGACAAGCTTGGCAAACAGGGCCTCGCCGCGCTCGGGGCCGAACGCCATCTTGAGCGAGGTGTGGTTGAAGGGAACCGGCATGAGCGTGCCGTGGATGTTGGCAAGCACGCGATGCTGGTAGTTGGTGAAGTCGGTGAAGCGCGACAGGTACTCGTGGACGCGCTCGTCATAGGTGTGGTAGATGTGCGGGCCGTACAGGTGGATGAGCACCCCGGCCTCATCGAGGCAGTCGTAGGCGTTGCCCGCGATGTGCGGACGACGCTCGAGGACGCAGACCTTCTTGCCTGCACGCTCCGCCAGCTCGCGCGCGACGACAGAGCCGGCATAACCGGCACCGACGACGAGGGCGTCGTAATCGGCAACGTCGAACGCCTGGGGAAGACCATGGACAACGGGCATGTGCGCTCCTTTGCAAATGTGATGGACACACCCGCACCGCAAACCACTTGCCAGCACGAGGATGCCCAACAGACGAAAACAGGCATTTGGTTGTAATCTTAACATGATAGAGTGGGATGGCGTTGCTTTGGGCACATATGCCCCCGTAAGTCCATGCCACACATAAGGAGCCCTCAGTGAGCAAATTCGTAGACAGCCTGGTAAGCGCTGCAAAGACCAACCCCCAACGCATCGTTTTGCCCGAGGGCAACGATCCGCGCACCCTGGAAGCGGCAGCCCAGATTGCCGCAGAGGGCATCGCCCGCCCCATCGTGCTGGGCGACCCCAACGAGATCTGCATCCCCGGCGTCACGGTAATCGACCACCGCACCTCCCCCGAGCGTGAGCGCTACGCCCGCGCCCTGGCCGAGCTTCGCGCCAAGAAGGGCATGACCTTCGAGACCGCATGCGCCGCGCTTGACGACGAGCTCTACTTCGGCGTCATGATGGTCAAGCTGGGCGACGCCGACGGCATGGTCTCGGGCGCCTGCCACTCCACCGGCGACGTGCTCAGGCCGGCGCTGCAGATTCTCAAGTGCGCCCCGGGCGTGTCGCTCGTGTCCTCGTTCTTTGAGATTTCCCTGCCCAACTGCCCCTATGGCGAGAACGGCACCTTCTTCTTCGCCGACTGCGCCCTCAACACCTACCCCAGCGCCGACGAGCTCGCTCAAATCGCCGTGCAGACGGCACGCAGCTGGGCGACGTTCATGCAGACGACCCCGCGCGTGGCGATGCTTTCGTTCTCGAGCAAGGGCAGCGCCGTCAACGACCACACTGCACTCGTTGCCCAGGCAACCGCCAAGGCCCGCGAGCTTGCCCCCGACCTGGAGATCGACGGCGAGCTGCAGTTCGACGCCGCGGTTGTTCCCAGTGTCGCAGCCTCCAAGGCAAAAGACTCCACGGTCGCAGGCAAGGCCAACGTGCTTGTTTTCCCCAACCTCGACGCCGGCAACATCGGCTACAAGATCGCCCAGCGTCTGGGCGGTGCCGAGGCGATCGGACCCGTGCTGCAGGGCATCGCCGCCCCGGTGAACGACCTGTCCCGCGGATGCTCGTCCTCCGACATCGTCGGCATGGTCGCCGTCACCGCCGTTCAGGCCCAGCGCCTGCACCAGGCACGCGCCGAGTAGCCCAGGCCGGCCGCACAGCGGCCCGGTTCCCTCCCGCATCGCCCGTGTACAAAGGGG
>UQBS01000013.1 GCA_900539345.1 uncultured Coriobacteriaceae bacterium
CCGCCTGCCGCGACCTTTCCAGGGCCGGAGGGCGGGAGACTCCCACGCGATTAAGTTCGCGTCATATTCTAGTTGACTGTCAGATCGTCGAAAATCAGCGCGAGATGAAAATCAGTTTTAGTTTGCCGCTTAGCCCCGCGTAGGACATCTCCGTAGGCTGAACGTCGTGAATCAATTAACAGCGCAGCCTGTCGACGCCTGTTTGCTCGACGGGCCGCGCATGGTCGGCACAGGTGTAAACTTCACCCAAACGTGGGTGTTTTCTTCATTCAAAACAGGGTGTAAACTTCATCTCAAATAGGGTGTATTCTTCATACGCCGCCAATTCGACGAAGGAGCCACCATGTCTTCCAAGCTCACGGCTTTGCGCCCCGAGGGATATCGCCGCCGTCTTATTGATGATCGCCTGGCTATGCTCTTGCAGGCGTTTGGTGCCGTCGAGATTGTCGGGCCCAAGTGGTGCGGCAAGACATGGAGTGCCCTGTCGGTTGCATCGAGCGTGATTCGTCTCATCGATCGTTCTTCCCGCCTTGCCGTGGAACAGGACGTTTCTCTGGCTCTCTTGGGAGAGGCCCCTCACCTTATCGATGAGTGGCAGGAAGTACCCGAGGTTTGGGACGCCGTGCGTATGAGCGTCGACGAGGCGGCGGGATGTCGTGGGCGTTATCTGCTTACGGGATCCCACGCCCTTAAGAAAGCCGAGCGCGAGCGAGTCCGTCACAGTGGTGCAGGCCGTATCGGGCGGTTGAAAATGTCGAGCATGACGCTTGCAGAGCTTGGCTTGTCGGACGGCACGGTGAGCTTGCAAACGCTTTTCGACGGGGAGTCCTTCGCGCCCCATGCATGCGAGACGTCCTTGCAGGATGTGGCTCGCTGGTGCTGTCGGGGAGGTTGGCCCGACGTGCTTGACTTACCTGATGAACTTGCCTTTGAGCAGGGATCGCAATATATACAAGCGGTACTCGATGTCAATGTTGAAGGCGAAGGCTTGTCAGGAGACCTGGCCAGGCGGTTTCTCCGTTCGCTTGCCTTTAATGTCGGGCAGGCGGCAACGCGTCCGACCTTGCTCAAAGACGCGGGGTTGGATGGGGCATCGGCATCTCAGGCAAATGTGCTCGACGAGTACCTTGCGTTCTTCAATCGCCTGTATCTCATGGAGGAGATCGGTGGCTGGGCTCCGCCTATGCGCGCGAAGAACCGCGTGCGTACTAAGCCAAAGCGTTATTTTGCCGATGCGTCGTTGCCCGCCGCATTGCTGGGGGCAAGTCCTGACCAACTCATTTTTGACACCCAGACGCTCGGGATGTTGTTCGAGAACCTCGTGATGCACGATCTTTGGGCCATCATGGACTCCTATTCTGGTGTCGCAAACCGTGTGTGCTATTACCGCGACGACAAGGATCTCGAGGTTGATGCCATTCTTGAGCGCGGGACGAAATGGGCCGCAATCGAGGTGAAGCTCAGCGACGTGAAGGTTGACCAGGCCGCCGAATCGCTCCTTCGCCTGCGCCGCAAGGTGGTGGAGAACCCAGCGGCCCAGAACGCCGAGCCGGCGTTCATGGCGGTCATCACGGGCAAGAGCACCCTGGCGTATCGCCGCAAAGATGGCATCTACGTTATCCCAGCGGCATGTTTGACGTCATAGGGCTGAGGGGGCCGCTTCGACCGCATGGAGCCGTCCCTTACCTTTGGTTGCCTTCGTCCCGCACGAAGAAATCGGGACCTTGGGCGCGAAACAGGGCCATAGCCGCGCCCAAGAGAAGGTCGGCATGCGCGAGGGGTTCGTCGGGATCGATGTCGAACTCCTCGCGCATTTTGCGTATGCGGTACAGCACGGTGTTACGGTGCGTGGAGAGGGCCTCGCACGTTGCTTTGAGCGAATGGCCGCAGGTGAGGTAGCGATAGAGAGTCTCGCAGTATGAGGTGCCTCTCTCGTTGTCATGAGCTGCGAGTTTGCGAATCTTGGCGGGGATGAGGTCGCAGCGGCCCTCGAGGTTCTTCAGAAGCAGGGCTTCACGCAACTGTGCCAGGCGGCACACCCGCCCTCTGTGATACCGCGCGTCTTTCATCAGCTCGAGGGCCTCGTGCGCCGTGCGATACAAGCTCGGCAGGTCGTACAGGCTGTCGATTGGGTCCGAAACGAAGGCCTTGAGTTCGAACCGACTTACAAGCGACTCGAGAGCCTGCTGCTCGCCGGCGCTTTTGAGGAAGAACAAAGCGTCGTCCTTGTATAGAAACGGGTGCGGGTCGCCAAACCGCATCTCGATTTCTCCCTTTAGGTCGTGCTTGCCCGCAGCGGCGCTACGACAGGTCGACAGGTCGATGAGTGCGAAGGCGTGAGGCCGAAACGTAGCCAGATATGTGCCGCTTGCCTGCAGCCAAAAACGCGCCTCGGATGAGAATCCGTTGTCTAGCAGGCAGATAAGGATGTCCTCGGCTGTCTCGAACGGCTTGCCCTGGCGGCTTGTCTCAATGAACAGTTGCTTCGAGAGAATTGTTTCCACCGTCGACCATGTGGAGTCCTCGATATCATGCAAGTGTCCGTCGATGTCAACGCAGATGAGGTAGCCCAGCTGCACTCCCGAGTTGACGAGGACGGAAAACCGTCGCGGGTAGGGGCTTGCGGCAAGGCGGGTATAGTCGCACGCGCCTTTTGCAAGGGCCTCACTTGCCTTGATGGCGCTGTCGGCCTCATAGGATATCTCGCCTCCATCGGCTGCTTTGAGAAACACCTCGTCGTCGAAATCTGGCGGCGTACAATGGGCGACGACGCGAAAGGCCTCGTCGAGTATGAGGATCGGGCATGACAGCGCCGCCCCGGCTCCCTTGGCCAGACGCTGTATGTCGTCGTGCTGGAAGAAGTCCGCCAGAAGCACACTTGTCGGGTCAGGCTGACACTGGGTCATCGTCGCTCCAGAAGGCAATAGCAACCTTGTGCTAAAAGCACAATATGAATGCAGAAAATTGTACTGCGCAATTAACGACTAAAACGCGGCGGCGGGGCATACTGCAAGCGTTCACAAAGAAGGGCCACCAAGAGAAGAAGAAAGAAGATGGTTGGTCATGTGGATGAAGAAGCACTTGGCACGATATGGAATGGTAATGATTGCCGGGTGAAGCAGCTCAAACCACACCATGAGGCCAATGGGCTGAACGGTTGTAGATAGATTACCTGCTGATTTTTGGAGGTCTTAAAAATGGTACCGAGCGTCTATGGTGAGAACATGTTTGATGAGTTTCTGGGCGACGGTTTCTTTGGTGCGCGCAACCCGTTGTTCGGTAAGCACACAAAGGATTTGATGAAGACCGACATTCGTGAGACCGACGATGCAAAGGGCTACAAGTTCTCCGTCGATTTGCCGGGCTTCAAGAAGGATGAGATCAGCCTTACGGTGAAGGACGGCTACCTCACCATCTCCGCGCAGAAGGGTCTCGACAAGGACGAGCAGGACAAGAAGGGACGCGTTCTGCGCCAGGAGCGCTATGCGGGCGCCTGTTCGCGCAGCTTCTATGTCGGCGACGTCAGGCCTGAGGATGTCAAGGCCAAGTATGAGTTCGGCGTTCTGAACATCGTGGTGCCGATGCAGGAGCCGAGGTATCTGGAGCCCGCCAGCAAGGTCGCCATCGAGTAGTCAGCATGCGCTGACTCGGCTGATATCGCACATGACGCGCGTTTGTGCGCGGGGGCCGTCGCCCATGGATGTGGGCGGCGGCCCTTTTCGTGTGGGGAGCCGGCGCGGCGTTGTTGCCTGCCGTCCTTATTGCGTGGGTTGTCCGTGTTTGCATGCTGCCTGCTGTAGTCTCCATTTGGACGGCCTTTCCTTGTGGGGTGTCTCCCTTCTTTTCTTCTTCCGCTCACCCCTTCTGTGACCCCGTCCATTGATTGCCCCCTTGTAAATTTGCCAATTTTTTGCTTAACAAAGCTGCCGGATGGGACTAGGATGCGCGGTATCGTTTGCGAGGCGGGGTTCGCGGATGCCTCACACGCGGGGCCGGCGCACAGCCGTGTGCCGGCGGGCAAGATGTCTTATAAGGGGGACATCGTATGTCTGCAATGAAGAATGTTGATCTGAGCCGTCGTAGCTTTGTCGCCGGTGCCGCGCTGGCAGCCGGTGCCGCGGGCGTCGCTGGGGCAGTGCCGCTGGCCCGCGCCGATGAGGTTACCTGGGACGGCACGTACGACGTCATCGTCTGTGGCGGCGGCGGTTCCGGCCTGACCGCTGCGTACTCTGCACTTGAGCAGGGCGCCGAGAAGGTGCTCGTGCTTGAGAAGGGCGACGCGTGCGGCGGCACGACGGCCACGGCCGAAGGTGCCGTTCAGGCCTCTGGTACCACCTGGCAGAAGGAGCTGGGTGTCAACGGCGTCGATGACGACTCCGCTGACAAGCACTACGCCTTCTGGATGCAGGACGGCGAGGGCCTCGTCGATCCCGACCTGGTGCGCGTGATGGCCGACAACGCCGCCGACAACCTGCAGTGGATGGCCGATAGCTTTGGCATCACCTACTCCAAGGTCTTCGGCTGCTATCCTGCCGCCTACACCGACCCCGCCAACATGGCCGACCGCATCCACCTTATCACCGATGCTGCCGATGCCACCAAGACGGGCGGCGTTGTGTGGACCACCAACGCCGAGGCTGCCGTGCGCGAGGCGGGCGGCGAGATTATGACCGGCACCGCCGCTGCGCACCTGGTCATGGGCGATGACGGCGTTGCCGGCGTCGAGACCGCCGACGGCAAGCATTACCAGGCAACCAAGGGTGTCGTGCTCGCCATGAGCGGCATCGAGCACAACGAGGAGCTCGCCAAGAAGTACAACCCCCAGCAGTACTGGGACCTCAAGACCCAGGCTGTTGCCACGGCCGCGACCGACACGGGCGACGGCATCGTCATGGGCATCGAGGCCGGCGCTGATGTGGGCCGTTTCGGCGGTGCCGTTGACCTGCTGCTTGCTACCTGGAGCTACACCAACAACACCAACCCCGAGATTCCCTACATCCTCGTGAACCAGCGCGGCGTGCGTTTCGTGCGCGAGGACACCACCTACGCGTTCCACTGCCGCGCCATCTACAACGCATGCATCCAGGAGGGCGGCTTCGACGACGAGGCCGGCACCACGGGTTGCACGTGGATGGTCATGGACAACAAGATGACGAGCGTCTCGCAGGCCGCATGGAGCGACCCGGACAAGCTCCAGGAGGCCCTCGACGATGGTAGCATGGTCACCGGCCAGACCATCGAAGAGCTCGCCGACGCCATGGGCGTCGATCCTGACGTGCTCGCGTTCAGCGTGGGCAAGTGGAACGACGACGTTGCCGCCGGCAAGGACAGCCTGTATGGCCGCGAGGTGCAGCTTACCGCCCTCGACGAGGCGCCGTTCTATGCCTGGAAGACGGTTAACACCAACATCGGCTCCATCGGCGGCCTCAAGATCACGACGGACGCCCAGGTCGTCGACCGCGCCGGCGAGCCCATCGCCCACCTGTTCGCTGCCGGCACCAACTCGGGCGGCTGGCTTGGCCCGTACTATCCCGGCTCGGGCACCTGCCTGCAGGGCACCCTCAACTGGGGCCGTATCGCCGGTGCCAGCGCCGCGAAGGCGTAAGGCGCAGCCTGAAATCGGTTCGAATTTTCGGCCTCTGACCTGCATGGGTGAAACCAGGGGGTCATAAGCGCTACTAAGCCGCGCGGATTTCGGAAAAACCGGGGTCTGCGCGGCTTTTTGCGTGCTTGGTGGGGGCTCTGGGTTCGTTTTGGGGCTGCCTCGTTTGAAATAACATACATTTCACCAGTTGAGATGTATGTTATTTCAACAAAACCCCAGTTGGAGCGATTTTCAAAATCCTGAGATGTATGTTAATCGTTCGACAGTGGCCCACAAGAGCAGCTCCCTGCCCAGTTCATCCCACATCTCGCCTATAGCCAGCATGCGATTTTTTGAATAACCAAAGCACTTCAAAACAGCAGGTCAAATGCCTATACTTTCCGGCCATCGTATTCCAAATACGTCATTGATGCAAATTCATCTATCGTCAAAGCTCATATCAGCAGATGCGATGTCAGAAAGTGAAAGGACTCCTGCGATGACCGATTCCAAGCATACCTACCGTTTTGAGACCCTCCAGACCCATGCCGGTCAGGAAAGCCCCGACCCTGCCACCGATGCCCGCGCGGTGCCGATTTACGCCACCACGTCTTACGTGTTCAAGGATTCCGCCACGGCGGCCGGCCGCTTTGCCCTTGCGGAGCCCGGCAACATCTACACACGTCTCACCAACCCCACTACCTCGGTTTTTGAGGAGCGCGTCGCGGCGCTCGAGGGCGGCGTGGATGCACTTGGCGTAGCCAGCGGCTCGGCTGCCATCACCATCGCCGTGCAGAACATCGCAATGGCTGGCGACCACATCGTGGCCTCCACCAACCTTTACGGCGGCACGGTGAACCTCTTCGGCAACACGCTTGTTGAGCAGGGCCTCACCACCACCTTCGTGGGCCCCGACGACCTCGCCGCTGTTGAGGCCGCCATCCAGCCCAACACCAAGCTGCTCTACGCCGAGACGCTCGGCAACCCCAACTCCGACGTGCTTGACCTCGAGGGTTGGGCCGAGATCGCCCATCGCCACGGCCTGCCGCTCATCGTGGACGCCACGTTCTCCACGCCCTACCTGCTGCGTCCCATCGAGCACGGCGCCGACGTCGTGGTCCACTCGGCCACCAAGTTCATGGGCGGACACGGCACCGTCATGGGCGGCGTGATCGTCGACTCTGGCAAGTTTGACTGGGCCGCGCATGCCGACCGCTTCCCGGGCCTGGCCAAGCCGAACCCCTCCTACCACGGCGTTGTGTTCACCGACGCGTGCGGAGCCGCGGCGTACATCACCAAGGCCCGCGCGACCCTTCTGCGCGATCAGGGCGCAACGCTGTCGCCTTTCAACTCGTTCCTGCTGCTCCAGGGCCTGGAGACGCTCTCCCTGCGTGTCGAGCGCCACGTGGAGAACGCTCTCAAGGTCGTCGAGTTCCTCAACAACCACCCGCAGGTGGAGCGTGTGAATCACCCGAGCCTGGCCACGGGCCGCGCCAAGGAGCTCTACGACCGCTATTACCCCAACGGAGCCGCGCCCATCTTCACCTTCGAGATCAAGGGCGATGCCGAGACGGCCAAGAAGTTCACTGAGAGCCTCGAGCTCTTCAGCCTGCTCGCCAATGTGGCTGACGTCAAGAGCCTCGTCATCCACCCCGCTTCCACCACGCACTCCCAGCTCACCGAGGAGGAGCTGCGTGCCGGCGGCATCTACCCCAACACCATCCGCCTCTCCATCGGCACCGAGCACATCGACGACATCCTCGCCGACCTCGAGCACGGTTTTGAGGCTGTGAAGTAGGGGCCAGCCGTCAAAACTACTCCGAAACTCGTCCCTTGCCAAAAGGCCTGCTCGAACTGTTCCGGAGGGTGACTCGGGTGGCGTTTTCCGCCCCGAGTGAGACGCACTGCCCAAATTCGCCTGCACAAAAAGGGGGTACGCGGGAAAAAATTCCTCGCGTGCCCCTTTTCGTGATGCCGCAACGGGATTCTTGCAATCTGGTTTTTGAGCCAGCATACAAGACGTGAAGTGCTTAATCCTTACTTCGCGGCGGCGGCGTTCTTGCCGGCGACGTAGCCGTAGAAGATGCACATGGAGACGCTGACGCCCTTCAGGCAGATGGGGTACTCCACGGCGAAGCGGCTGCCCTGCATGTTGCCGGCGCAGTACAGGCCGGGGACGATCTGGCCGGCCTCATCGTAGGCGCGGGCCTCCTCGTCGGAGACGATGCCGCCCAGGCACACGAGCATGTTGGCCTCCTCGCAGCGCACGGCGTAGAAGGGAGGCGTGGTCAGGCCGAAGAGACGCTGGGCGCTCTTGCCGAAGTCCAGGTCGAAGCCGCCGTCGCACAGTTCGTTGTAGCGCTCGATGGAAGCCTTGGCGGTCTCAGCGTCAATGCCGTCGAGCTGGGCAAGCAGCTCCTCGATGGTGTCGGCGGTCATGCACTGGCCGGAGTCGATGCCGTCCTGGATGTCCTGGGGGCAGCGGACGGAAATCTTGAGGCCGTTGGCGGTGTAGTCGGGCAGGGGCTCGTCGCGGTAGTAGCAGGCCGTGCCGTGGGCAGCCGGGAAGTACTGGAGCTGCTCGGGCCAAGCGGCGTCAAAGAACTGATAGGCCATGTGGCCGGGCTGCTTCTCGAGCTGGTTCTCGAGCTGCTGACCAGGCAGGTCCTCGTTCATGAAGCGCTTGCCGGCGAGGTTGAGCCACAGGTAGCCGTTGTTGCCGATGACGCCGCGACCGCCGATGCCGGCGCCGCCGCCCATGTGGTGGATCATCGGGGCGTGCCACTGCTGCAGCGCAACGCCTGCCCAAGCGGCCATCTTGTGGCCGTCGCCCGTGGCGGTGTAGTTGCCCTCGACGTCCATCGTGGGGTTCATGACGGGCACCTCGTTCTCCACGACGGAGGGCACGAAGTACTTGAGCATGGCGGTGTCGTGAGCGTAGTCGCCGCAGGTGAGGATGACGCCGCCCTTGGCGGTTGCCTTGACGTACTTGCCGGTGGCGGCGTTGCGGGCGTAGACGCCGCAGCAGCGGCCGTCCTCCATGATGAGCTTCGTGCCGAAGTGGCCGTAGCGGATGTCTACGTTGCCGGTGGCCTCGGCCTCAGCCAGCGTGTCGGCCATCATCTGCGACAGGTTGGAGATGCCGATGGTGGTGGGGTAGGTGGGCAGGGCCTCCTTCGTCCAGTCGTAGCTCTCCAGCATGGGGTAGAAAAACGGGAAGATGTAATTCGAGCGGTTCTCCTCGGGGATCTCGGCGAAGCTCTCGGGGGCGATGTAGGGGTTCGACGGGGCGATGAACCAGTCGAAAACGTCCTTCATCTCATTTTCCCAGCGCATGAAGATGGGCAGGCTGTTGTGATAGAGGCACTCGTTCATGTGCTTCTCGGCCAGCTCGTACTTGTCCATGAAGCCGTCGCCGCGGCCCCAGGTCTCCTGCACCTTGCCGCCAACGACAGCGCAGCCCTGGCCGGTGGTGTTCTTGGTCTCGGACTTCTCGAAGGCCAGGACGGTCGCGCCCTCCTCAGCGGCGGCGCGGATGGCGCAGCAGCCCGAGTCGCCCACGCCCACGACGATGACGTCGGCCTCGACCTCTTCTTCCACCATGTCGTCGGTGATCTCGGGCTCCGCGGGCAGCCAGGAGCTGTAGTCGGGGGCAGAGGTGACCTCGGCCTCGGCGGCCTCGTCGGCGACGGCGACACCGGTCAGGGCGGCGCTGGCGGCGACGGCGGCACCGGTCAGACCTGCGCCCTTGACGAACGACCTGCGGGAGACATTGCTCATGGTGGTTCCTTTCCTTGGAACGTGGAGTGCCGCGCGGTTGCGTGCACCCTTTGGGTTGTGCGTGCGGCCTGCCATGTGGCGTGCCACCGCTGAACAGTTGTGACTGTAGGCGCGGGCTCGATTTGCCCATCGGGTTCGATGGGCGATGATGTGAGAAAGAGCGGATGTTCACCCATTGGGGCTTCTTGAGCGCCGCATCGACCCTGAGGGTCGATTACAATGTTTGACCTGCGAGTATCCTTGCAAGGTCGGCGATAGACGCACTAAGGGGAGGGCAAAGAATGCAAGAGGGTGCAAACGAAACACCGCATCTCGGCCGCGCGCTGGCGCTTGCCCTGTGCACCCTGTGGGGCAACATCTTGTTCCTCGATGGGTCGGGCAGCGTTCTTTTGAGCGCCCCCTTTGCCTCCCGCATGGCTTCCATGGCGTTCAGCGTGGTGGGTTTTGCGGCCGCTTGGTTCGTCGCCCGTTCGTGCGGGGTCGCCCCGATGCGCTCGCGCATCGGTCTTCTGGTCGCGTGCGCGTTGCTCTCGAGCGCGGGGTCGTTCTTGCATTTCTCGGGGTTGGCATGGCTACCCGAATGGATTGACTGGGTGCCCACGGCGGTGTTCTCGATTGCCTTCGCATGTTTGCTGGTGGCGTGCGGTGAGATCTACGCCGAGATGAGCGCCGGGCATGCGGTGGTGTACGCCTCGGTGTCGTATATGCTTGCCTATTTGGGCAGCACGGTGGCGGCCGAGATGGGCGCGCAGGTTGTGTGCGCTGTGGAGACGTTGTTGCCTTTGGTGATTTGCGTGCTTGTGGCGCAGCCAGCCCGCACGGACCAGGCGTCAGGTGCGCGCGCCAAGGCCGCGCCCGTGCCGCTCGCAAACCTGTTGAGCGTGACCCTCGAGGCCATTCCTGCGCGCGTGCTTGCAGCAATCGGCATCACGTACTTTGCCATTGGTTCCACGCTCGCCCAGTCGGGTGCGCCGATTGACTATTTTAGCTGGCAGACTGCGTTGGCGGCTGTGCTCACGAGCGTGGTTGTCATGGCTACGTGCATCCTGCTGCACGGCCGCATCGCGCTCACGAGCCTCTATAAGATCCTCATGGTGGGCCAGGTGCTCGCCGCCTTCTTGCTATCTGAATGGGCCGAGGGTGCGCAGGTCGCCGTCGTCATCACGTTTGTGGGCGTGAAAATCGTGGCATGGACGCTCATGGCCGAGCTGGCGCTTCTCGCGCGCGCTCGTGGCACGGCTCCCGCCGCGCTTGTGTACGCTGCCGGCTGCCTGGCAGGCCACATCGGCGAAGGCGTTGCGGGCGTGCTAAGCGTGTTTGGCCTCGTAAACCAAGGCGTGCTGCTTATTGCGGTTGTCGCGCTGCTCGTGGGGGCAGCCGCGTTTCTCTTCACGGGCGAGATGGGCAAGTATCCCGATATCGCCGACGCGGTCCCGGCGTCCGATGGCGAGGAGGGCGCTGCGCAGGTTCAGGCGGATTTCTCATGCAATCAGTCGCCTATGGCCGAGACCGTCAAGCCCGCCGCTGCGCAAACGACCCAGCCGTCGCTTGACGAGCGCATCGGCGAGCTCGCTTCGGCCTACATGCTCTCCGCTCGCGAGACGGAGGTCTTCCGTTTGTGGGCCACGGGGCACACGCTCAAATACATCCAGGAAAAGCTATATCTTTCGCCCTCTACGGTGAAGACCCACGTGCGTCATATATATGACAAGACGGGCGTGCACTCGCGCTCCGAGATCGTCGAACTGCTCGACCCGCTGGCTGACAAGCGATAAGCGCGCCTCGCGTCAGCGCGGGGGTCGGTGTGGCGCTGCATTCGCGTCACCGCGGTAAGCGCGCGCCCTGCTTCGGTGTGCCCGTCGCGCTGCTCTATATATACTCGCCGCAGCAAGTGCACTTCATTTCACCGTGTGGTGCCGGTGTGGCTCTGCACAGGTGCGTTCCTGGTTGCGACGAGCACCTTGCCGCGCGGAAGTTGGCATAGTGCGCATGCGCGTGGCTGTATGAGAGGGGTCCTAGTGCCTGATATACGGGGCCGGTTATGCCATAACCTTCAATAAATCGTTGGAAATGCCCATGGTGCCCAGTTGAATTTTCCTGGGGCTGCATGGGCCTTTTTGTGAGGCTAAGCTCCATATGGAGGAAATGTGGTCATTGCCAGCACTACAAGAAGCGTTTAAGTAAGCGTCGTCATGCAACATCTTGTAGATGCCTAAATAGTGTGACCTCCATATGGTGTCGCGAAATACCATTGAAACAAAAGAGAACAATAAATCTGCAGAATCTTACATCAATCATGAAGAATATTTCATAAAAACTGCTAAACTTGCTTGGCTTGGTCAGTATGCGGCTTATGTGTTGATATTCGATACGTGAGTCGCTGCCAGGCGCCGATATTGTTTTGTCGTTTGGCCAATGAGCTATTGGATGACGTCTGCCAAACACGCATTGCTAGAAACGGTACGGAGAGAGGAGTTTTTTGATGGGGTCGAAGACTATGCGGGAAGGAGGTGCTCCGATGCCGATTCCGATGTGGCGCCGCGTCTTGTCGCTGTTTCTCAGCGCAATCCTGGTGTTCCAGAATCTTACTTGCTGGATGACGCCTGCGTGGGCCGAGGAGGTGACTTCCCCCGGTGTAGTGGTGGCCGCCGAGCAGGCAGATGATGCCAACAAGGCAGATCAGTCTGCCGCCGCCGATAATCAGGACGCCGCGGACGCACCCCTGCCTTCTGGCAACAACGCTTCCAACGGCACCGGCGACGCTGACAACGCTGACAACGCTGACGCAAACGACGCTGCTGGTTCTGCCGCCGATGCCGGCCCTGCAAGTGGCTCGTCCGATGCAGCCAGCTCCCAGCAGACGCCCCAGGCTTCCAGCAATCCCGCCGCCCTGGCAAGCGAAGAGGCCTCCAGCTCCGAGGATGGCACGGTCTCCCCGAGGGCTTATAACCCCAACGCCTCTCATATAGCCATCGATGACTTCACGTCGTATGGCATGGAGGTCAAAATCACCTATGACGGTGCAAGGGCCTGGCAGGGCGAGGCGATCACGCCTGACACGGAAATGTACGGCGAAATTAAGGGCGGCATCAACGAAGGCGTGCTCACCCCGGAGACCCCGCGCCTGCACTACGTGTTCCCGTCGAACATCACGGTGCCTAATATTGGCGACACCGACCTCTACGACGAGAGCGGTGCCTACAAGGCGACGTGGTCCATCTCCAACGGCGTGTTCTATATTACCTATGCTGAGGAGTGGCTCCAGACGCATCCTTCAGGCATCACACTAGGTATCAACTTCAAGATGAAGTTGAACCCTGACGCTGGCAACGATGCCGATAAGGTTGAGGTCAAGTTCCCCGGCGTTTCCAGTATCGTCACGTTCCCTCTCAAGGACGGCAACGTGACGGGCACCAAGTGGGGTACCGTTGACTCCGAGAGCAACGCGGTGACGTGGACCGTTCAGCTCGACGTTGCCTCCAAGGCGTCGAACGTCGTGCTGACCGACACGATTGGCTCCAACCTCACGTTCGACGGGGCAACGTTCAAGCTCGACGGCAACGACCTCGCGACGTCTCCGACCGTGAACGGTCAGACCGCCACGCTCAACCTGGGCAACCTTTCGCAGGGTCGCCACACGCTGACCTACACCACGCCCATCTCGCCCGACGCATGGAAGACGGTCGCCAACGGCGGCCAGCTCTCGGGCGTGGACAACGCGGCCAGCTGGACGTGGGGCTCCAACGGCGAGAACAACAAGAACAACGTTGGTCCCACCGGCCCCCAGCTTTCCATCAACATGGCAGGCAAGCAGGGCACGGGCACCTCGGACGACATCACCTGGACGGCCTCGATCAACACGGGTTCGCTCAAGGCTGACATGGCCGGCTATGTCTTTACCGACACGCTTGGCGCGGGTCATGCCTACAAGGGCAGCTACGAGGTCAAGGATGCTTCCGGCGCAACCGTCGCCACGGGCGCGCTGCCCACCGACGGCTCGAGCTTCAGCTATACCTTTGGCGCCGACGCCGGCAAGCAGGCGTATACCATCGTGTACCACACCCAGATGACCGACACCGCTTCCAAGGACCCGGTGACCAACAAGTTCACCATCGAGAACCCCAACGGGGAGGGCCCGAAGGGCGACGCGTCTTCCAGCTTCATTCCTGCCGACGACACCCAGTACATCACCAAGAAGCTCATGAGCTCCGAGACTGCCGCCGCCGACGGCTACGCCACCTGGGAGTCCACGATCTTCATGTCGCGCATGTCGGCCAACACCGACCCGACGAAGGTGACCTTTACCGACGAGTTCAATGCCGGCCAGTACCAGCGCACGACGTTTGACCAGCTCAAGCTCATGGCGGGCGACTATCAGCTCGTTGAGGGCGTGGATTACAAGGTCACAAACGACGGCCAGTGGAACAAGCTCGAGTTCACCTTTATGGCAAGCGATGCAGTGCGTGCCCTTATCGGTTCCACCGATGTGACGGTGACCTACCGCACCAAGTGCGACGGCTCCAACGACACCTATACGAACAAGTCCACCCTCAGGACGCCCACGGTGACCCAGTCCGCCGAGGCGAGCTTCACCATCAAGGCCGATAAGACGCCTGAAGTCGCCAAGAACGGCAACATGTACTGGGACGCCAACTTCGACTGGAGCAAGGTTGAGTCCGGCTCCACCGAGAGGGGCGCCTGGGTCTCCGACTGGACCGTTCTTGTCAACCAGGTGCAGCCCAACGGGTGGACCACCGCCCCTGCCGGCCCCTTGGGCGGCGTCGACGTCATCGTCACCGACGAGATGCCCGAGAACATGGTGTATGTGCCGGGCAGCTCTCGGTACTACCTGCATGGCAGCGACAACAGCACGATTGGCCATTGGCCGACGCTGACCGCCGAGCCTTCCTGCGAGGGTTCCACCGCCGTCTTCACCGTGAAGACGGACGTCGAGGGTGTCAAGGCTGACGTTAACTATTAAGTTGAGCTTCAGTATCAGACTGCCGTGCACAGCTCCGTGCTGGGCAGCTCCGGTGCTGCCGTGCAGTTCACCAACAAGGCCTACGCCCAGGCTGGCACGCAGACGTTCCCCGCCGGTTTCAAAACCGTCGAGGGTGCGAACGAGATCACGAAGAAGTCGGCCGAGCAGGTGCCCAACAGCTCCTACATCAAGTACACCATCTCGGTGAACAAGAACGCGGTCGATCTTGTGCCGGGTGCCGACACGCTCACGCTCGTGGACACGATGGACTCCAAGTGCACCTACTTGCCGGCCACGCTCCACGTGTACTACCAGGGCACGACTACCGAGGTGCCCGGCTGCTCCACCCTCACCGAGAACGTCACGCTTGACAACGGCGCCCGCGCCACGAGGCTGACGCTCACCATTCCCGATTCTTGCGCCATCGACGTGGTGTATCAGGTGCAGCCTGCCGGCAACCCTGGCGACCAGGTCAGCCTGACAAACAGTGCCGAGATCTCCGGCGTTGCCAACAGCGCCACCTCGCACCAGAAGCAGTGGACCGTTGTGAAGGCCGGCGCCACCACCGAGGGAACGGGCTACGGCATCACCGTCACGAAGTCTGACGCTTCCAACGCCAAGAAGGTCCTCGGCGGCGCCACGTTCGAGCTGTACCAGGTTGCCTGGGACGGCACCGAGACGCTTGTTGGCACGCAGGTGAGCAACGACAACGGCGTGGTGCAGTTCGGCTCCAAGGAGACGCCGCTTCTGGCCTGCACGCTCTACTACTTCGTGGAGACCCAGGCTCCCGCAGGCTACACGTGCTCCAGCGACAAGACGTACTTCATGTTCAAGGGCACCTACAGCCAGGAGCAGTACCAGGAGGCGCTCAACAAGGCCAAGGCGATTGGCATTGCTGAGCCTAGCCCGGCGACCTCCTTCAACATCACCAACAAGAAGAACGACACCCTTGTTGTGACGGGCGAGTTCCAGCTCAGCCTGGCGAAGACCGTCAACGGCCTGGCCCCCAAGGCCGGCGAGACGTTCGAGTTCTCCGCTACCGCCGAGGGCGACAACGCCGCCGACGCGCCTGGGTTCGGCAACGTCACCACTGCCGAGGACGGCTCCGCCTCCTTCGCCACGGCCAAGCTCTCCGACAAGGACGCCGGCAAGACTTACATCTACCGCATCCACGAGGCCACGGAGGCCGCGCAGGGCTGGGCCAACGCCCCCGACGTCATTGCGACCGTCACGGTGGGCATGCCCACCGACACCGGCGTGCTCACGGCGGATGTCTCGTACAGGCTCGATGCCGAGGGCTCCGAGGCTTATGTGGGCGCCGCTCAGTTCGACAATGCCTACCAGGCAAAGTCCGCCACCGCGACGTTTGCTGTGGACAAGGTTGTCAACGGCGAGAAGAACGACGGCGTCAACGAGGAGTTCACGTTCGAGCTCAAGGCTGCCTCTGCGGACGCTCCCATGCCCGAGGGTGGCTCGACGCTGACGGTGACCGGTACGGGCGCTGCCCAGTTCGGCTCCATCGCCTATGACGAGCCGGGCGTGTACAAGTACGTTATCCACGAGACCACTGACCTGGGTATGGGCTGGGCCAACGACGCGGACGTCAACGTCACGGTCGAGGTCACCGTTGACGACGCTACGCGCGACCTTGTGGCGAAGGTCGACTACGATCGTGCGGTTGCCGACGGCAGCGCGGCTGCGTTCAACGACCTCCATGTTGCCGACGGCAAGGCTGTCATCGCGGTGAGCAAGACCGTGAACGGCTCTTCCACCGTCAAGCCCAACGAGACCTTTGAGTTCGCGCTCTACCAGGCCGATGCCGATGGCAAGGCCACGGGCGAGCAGCTCGGCCGTACGGTGAGCGTCACGACCGGCGGCACGGCGACCTTTGACGAGCTGACGTTTAACCAGGTCGGCACGTATGTGTATGTGGTTCACGAGATTGGCCACGACGGCAATGGATGGACCGCTCACGACGACGTGGTCGTTACGGTGAGCGTCGAGATGGACCCTGCCACCAACAGGCTTGTCGCTACGGTCAATTATGGACCGGACACGAGCGCGGCTGAGTTCAACGACCTCTACGAGGCAACGGGCTCTGCGACCATCTCCGTCGCTAAGACCGTGAACGGTGAGGCCCCCGAGACCGACCAGGAGTTCGATTTCGAGCTCAGGGCAACCAGCGTGGGCGCTCCCATGCCCGAGGCCGACGTCGCCACGACGGTGGGCTCCGCCCGCGCCTCCTTCAGCCAGATCGAGTTCGGCCTGGCAGACGCCGGCAAGACCTACGAGTACGTCATCCATGAGGCCACGCCCGCCACGGTGGGCTGGACCATGGCCGGCGACGTGACCGTTACCGTCACGGTCGGCGCCGACATGGGCGACGGCACGCTCGCGCCTTGCGCTGTCACGTACTCCACGGCCACGCAGGACTCCCAGGCGGCCCTCTTCAACAACGTGTACAGGCAGGCCTCCGGCGAGTTCCAGCTCAGCCTGGTCAAGACCGTCAACGGCGCCGCGCCCCAGGCCGGCGAGACGTTCGAGTTCTCCGCCGCCGCCGAGGGCGACAACGCCGCCGAGGCACCCAGGCTCTCCAACGTGACGACCGCCGAGGACGGCTCCGCCTCCTTCGCCGTGGCCAAGCTCTCCGACAAGGACGCCGGCAAGACCTACACCTACCGCATCCACGAGGTCACTGCCGCCGCGCAGGGCTGGACGAACGCCCCCGATGTCGTCGCCACCGTCACGGTGGGAGTGGCCACCGACGCCGGTCTGAGCGCCGACGTCTCCTACAAGCTTGACGCTGCCGGCGCCGAGGCATATGTTGGCGCCGCCCAGTTCGACAACGCCTACCAGGCCAAGCCCGCCCGCGCCACGCTCGCGGTGGACAAGACCGTCAACGGCGAGAAGATCGAGGGCCTCACCAGGCAGTTCACCTTCGCGCTGACCGACGAGTACGGCGAGCAGGTGGGCGACGAGATCACTGTCAGCGGCACCGGCTCCGCCGAGTTCGGCGAGCTCGTCTTCGACGCCCCCGGCACCTACCGCTACACCGTGCACGAGACCTCCGCTGCGGGCGCAGGCTGGACCAACGCCCCCGACGTCAAGGCCGCCGTCTCGGTCGGCTACGCCGGCAACGGCCGCGACCTCGAGGTCAAGGCCATCGAGTACGCAAACGGCGCCGACGCCGCCGCGTTCGACAACACCTACGTCGCCACGGGCGAAGCCGTCATCTCGGTGAGCAAGACCGTCAACGGCGGCACCGAGGTCGGCCAGGGCGAAAGCTTCACGTTCGGTCTCTATGAGGCCGACGAGCAGGGCAATAGGATCGGCGAGCCCTTTGCCTACGCTTCCACCATGGTCGGCGGCACTGCGGGCTTCGACCCCATCCCGTACAACGTTGACGCTGCGGGCAAGACGTTCACCTACGTCGTGCACGAGATCGGCCACAATGCAAATGGTTGGACGGCCGCTCCCGACGTGGCTGTGACCGTGGGCGTTGGCGACAACGGCGACGGCGCGCTCAAGTGCGACGTGTCCTACCCCAACGGTGCCGACACCGCTGCGTTCGACAACACCTACGTCGCGGCCACGGGCGAGTTCCAGCTCGAGCTCGCAAAGACCGTCAACGGCGAGGCTCCCAAGGCGGGGGAGACGTTCGAGTTCGGCGCCATCTGCGCCGATGAGGACGCTCCTGTTCTCCCCGACGTTATGACTGACGAGAGCGGCCGTGCCACCTTCGCGGCGGCGCAGCTCTCCGACGAGGACGCCGGCAAGACCTACACCTACACGATCCACGAGCTCACGGCAGCCGCCGAGGGTTGGACGAACGCCCCCGATGTCATCGCGACGGTGAAGGTTGCCGCCGAGCGCGACGCCCAGGGCATCCTTGCCGTCGAGGTGTCTTACTCCACCGGCACTGACATCGCGCAGTTCGACAACGCCTACCAGGCCAAGCCCGCCCGCGCCACGCTCGCGGTGGACAAGACCGTCAACGGCGAGAAAATCGAGGGCCTCACCAGGCAGTTCACCTTCGCGCTGACCGACGAGTACGACGAGCAGGTGGGCGACGAGATCACCGTCAGTGGCACCGGCTCCGCCGAGTTCGGCGAGCTTGTCTTCGACGCCCCCGGCACCTACCGCTACACCGTGCACGAGACCTCCGCTGCGGGCGCAGGCTGGACCAACGCCCCCGACGTCAAGGCCGCCGTCTCGGTCGGCTACGCCGGCAACGGCCGCGACCTCGAGGTCAAGGCCATCGAGTACGCAAACGGCACCGACGCCGCCGCGTTCGACAACACCTACGTCGCCACGGGCTCCGCGACCCTCTCCGTCGCCAAGACCGTGAACGGCGCGGCCCCGGCCGATGACCAGGGATTCGATTTCGAGCTCAGGGCCGTGACCGAGGGCGCCCCCATGCCCGAGGCTGACGTCGCCACGACGGTGGGCTCCGCCCGCGCCTCCTTCGGCCAGATTGAGTTCGGCCTGGCCGACGCCGGCAAGACCTACGAGTACGTCATCCACGAGGCCACGCCCGCCACGGTGGGCTGGACCATGGCCGGCGACGTGACCGCGACCGTCACGGTCGGCGCCGACATGGGCGACGGCACGCTCGCGCCCTGCGCCATCACGTACTCCAACGCCACGGCCGACGACGATGCCGCCGCGCTCTTCGACAACGTCTACGAGCAGGCTTCCGGCGAGTTCCAGCTTGCGGTGAGCAAGACCGTCAACGGCGCCGCCCCCAAGGCCGGCGAGACGTTCGAGTTCTCCGCCACCTCCGCCGACGAGGGCGCGCCCGCGTTTGAGAACGTCACCACCGCCGAGGACGGCTCCGCTGCCTTCGCTGTGGCCAAGCTCTCCGACAAGGACGCCGGCAAGACCTACACCTACACCATCCACGAGGTGAACGAGCTTACGGAGGGTGCGGGCACCTGGACCAAGGCAGCCGACGTTACCGCCACCGTTGTAGTGAGCGAGCGCAACGACGACAACACGCTCACTGCCATCGTCTCCTACTCCGACGGCTCTGCCACGGCGGCCAAGTTTGACAACGCCTACGAGGCCCAGAAGGCAACTGCCACCGTCAAGGTCGACAAGACGGTCAACGGTGCGAAGGACGCCAAGGAGAACGCCAAGTTCACCTTCGCGCTGCTCGACAAGAACAACGAGCAGGTCGGCGACGAGATTACCGTCAACGGCACCGGCACTGCCGAGTTCGGCGAACTGACCTTCGACGCTCCCGGCACCTACGAGTACACCGTGCACGAGACTTCCGACCTGGGCGATGGCTGGTTCAACGCTAGCGACGTCAAGGCCACGGTTACCGTTGACTACGCCGAGAACGGCCGCGACCTCGTTGCGAAGGTCGCCTACGACGGCTCCTCCATCGACGCCGCGCAGTTCGACAACGTCCACGCTGCCCCCGCCACGGCCGACCTCAAGGTCACCAAGACCGTGAACGGCGGACCGCTGCAGCCTCACGAGCAGTTCACCTTCACGCTGCTCGACAAGGACGGCAAGCAGCTTGGCGACGAGATCACCATCAAGGGTTCCGACGACAAGCCCGAGGCGGTCTTCGGTCAGCTTGCCTTCGACAAGGTCGGCACGTACGAGTTCACGATCCACGAGACCTCCGACCTGGGCGATGGCTGGACCAACGACGGCGACGTCAAGGTGACCGTGACGGTCACCCGCGACGAGGCCACCAAGACACTCAAGGCCGAGGTTTCCTATGACCGCTCCGACATTGACGGCGACGCGGCCAAGTTCGACAACAAGCACGAGGCCTGCGGTAGCGCTGACATTGCCGTGGCTAAGCTGGTCAACGGTGCAGCTCCCGCTGCCGACCAGAAGTTCGACTTCGCCCTGAGCGCCAACGACGACGCCTCGGCGGCCAAGATGCCCGCGCAGAAGGCGGCAACCACCGTCGGCGCCGTTGCGGCTTCCTTCGGCTCGGCCGACTTCGCGCTCGCCGATGCGGGCAAGACGTTCTCGTACACCATCCACGAGACCACGCCCGCTGCCGAGGGTTGGACCAACGCCCCCGACGTGACGGTCACGCTCACCGTGGGAGACGACAACGACGGCGACGGCAAGCTTTCTGTGACGGTGGAGTACTCCACTGCCACGGCCGACGGCACTGCGGCGCTGTTCAACAACGCCTACAAGCCCGTTGTGCCCGAGAAGCCCTCTGTGCCCAAGACGGGCGATGAGACGCCTGTCGAGGCCATGGCCCTGACCGCTGCTGCCGGTGCCACGCTTGCCGCGACCGGTCTCTTCCTGGGCCTGCGTTCGCGTAAGCGCAACGAGCGGCTTTAAGTATCCATCCGGGGAGCCCGCGTTCGGACTCCCCGGAACGTTCAGCCTTCGGGATGCATGAGGGCGAACTCGCCCCGCGCCATCGAGGCGCGCGGGCCCCGTCCCTGTCTGAACCAACAAAGGCTGCCGTGCGATTCACCTCGCACGGCAGCCTTTTTCGTAGTGCAGATATCGAGCTTTTAGCAGAAAAGGCCCGGCACCGGGGTGCCTTCGGTTCTCTACTCCTCAACTCCCATATACGCCAGCATTCCCTCCACGGCGCGCTTCGTTGCCTCCACCGTATGCACCACGGTTTTGGGCCCCGTTACCACGTCGCCTGCCGCAAACACGCCCTCCACGCTCGTCTGTCCCTGCTCGTCGACGCACAGAAGCCCGCGATCGTCGCAGGTGAGGCCCTTGGTGGTGGAGACGAGCTTGCTGAGCGGTTTTTGCGAGGCGGCGATGATCACCGTGTCGCAGGCCACCTGGTCGAGCTCCTCCTCGTAGCCGACCACCTTGTCCTCGGCGTCGAACAGCGCTGTCCTGAAGACGGGGCCGGTCTCATTGATGGCGCACACCGCCTTGCCGTACACAATGTCCGCCCCGTCGAGCTGGGCATATTCCACCTCGTCTGAGCTGGCCGAAACATGCTTCGAGCGCGCATAGAGCGTGACGCGCCGGGCGCCGTGGCGAAACGCGGTGCGCGCCACGTCCATGGCGGTATTGCCCACGCCGATGACGGCCACATCTTCGCCGATCTCGTAGGAGTCGGGGCTCACGAGGTAATCGAGGCCAAAGTGCACGTTGCCGCGCGTCTCGCCGGGGATGCCGAGCGTCTTGGCGCGCCAGGTACCCGTGCCCACGAACACGGCATTGTATCCGTCGCGGAAAAGGTCCTCAATGAGTAGTGCCTCGCCGATCGCCGTGTTGGGGCGAATCTTGACGCCGAGGTCCTCGAGCGCGGTACGGAAGCGCTTTACCGCCGAGCGCGGCAGGCGAAAGTCGGGGATGCCGTAGCGCATGACGCCGCCCACCTCAGAGCGCTGCTCGAACACGGTGACGTCGCATCCGGCCGTACCCAGCATGAACGCGGCCACAATGCCGGCAGGTCCGCTGCCAATGACAGCGACCTTCTTGCCGCAGGAAGCGGGTGCCTCGAGTCTCATGCGGTCGAGGTACGCGTCAGACACATAGCTCTCGATGGCCCAGAACTGCACGGGAGACCCCTTGCGCCCCAACACGCATGTCCCCTGGCATTGCTCGCCATGGTTGCACACAAGCGAGCACGCAAACGAGAGCGGATTGTTGGCAAAGAGGGTTGCGCCGGCTTCTTCGATGCGACGCTCGCGGAAGAGGTCCACGACCTGCGGGATGGGCGTGTGCACCGGGCACGCTTCCTGGCAGTGCGGCCGCTTACAGCGCAGGCAGCGCTGCGCCTCTTCGATGATATGCAGGGTCATGTCGGTCCTCTCTCGCCACCCCAGTTTCTAAAGGCAGATGATAGGGGACGCGCTCCTTTCCCGTGTGCATATCCTGCGCATCCCGGCAGGCGGCACCCCTCATTCTTCCGTGCCAAACATCCAGCTCTTTGGTATCATTGCCCAGCTTGAGATATTGGAGGAGGAGACGGCTATGCTCCCGAATTTCACTACATCAATTGGAGGACAAGTTCGAGCTGCTTGAAAACGGCGCGATAGATGTTATTGCCTGCTGTTTTTCTATGACAGACCGCGAAGACAAATATCGCTGGGCAGGGCCTTACATGCAGGGTCGCCAGGTGATTGCCGTGGCCGTAGATAGCGATATCCAGACGTTGGCCGATCTTGCGGATAAGGTGGTTGCCGTCCAGTCCGGAACTACATGATGGATGGCCTCGAGGCCGTGCGTTGTATCCGCGCACTAGAGCGGCCCGATGCAGCCCGTGTGCCCATCATTGCCATGACGGCTAACGCCTTTGCCGACGACGTGAAGCAAAGCCTCCAGGCGGGGTTCACCGAGCATCTTTCCAAGCCGCTCGACTCGGCAACGTTCGTGAGTGCTCTGCAGCGAGCGCGCGCCGATGCGGCCTGTCATAAACCGACTCCGCCTGCAGAGGGTGGCTTACCATAATGATTGCCCACGGTAACATTTTGTCCTATCCTTGACCGAGCACCTCGACGAGGAGTAGGAAACGCTGAAATTGTAATGGGATGGCGAGAAGGGCGTCGTGCGGGTGATTTGCCCAAAGATAAGCCCCTCAGCCGATTGAGAAGTTGGATGTTTCTATGACTGATATCCGTGCAGCTTACGAGCGCATCGGTGCCGATTTTGATGATGCTGCCAGCCGTTTTGGCTCACCCGCCCTGGTGGAACGCTTCGCGGGCATGTTTGTGCAGGACAAGAGCTTCGACGAGCTCGAGAAGGCGCTTGCGGCCCGTGATGCCAAGGCGGCGCTCCGTGCAGTCCATACGCTCAAGGGTGTCGCGCTCAATCTGAGCCTGTCCAACCTGGCCGCTCCTGCCATTGTGGTCACCGAGGCCTTGCGCCCCTGTACCCTCGAGGGCGTCGACATCGAGCCGCTCATGGTGCCCCTGCGCAAAGCTTACAACGAGACCATCGCCGCCCTGGGGGAGTAAGCGGAGCCAGAAGCGGCGGTTTGCGGCTCGCGGGGGTTGTGGGGTGCACTCAGAGGTGAAATGCCTCTACGAGCTCTTTGAGCTGCTCGCGGCTGTGCACGTCGAGCTTGGCGTAGAGGTTGCGTGCGTGGGTGCGCACGGTGCTTTCCGACAGACACAGCGCCTCACCGATCTGCACCTTGCTGAGGTCGCGAATCAGGAGGCGCGCGATGTCTACCTCGCGGCGTGTGAGATCGTAATGCCTGCCCATCAGCAGAAGCCGCGTTTCGATGTCATCGGCAGCCGAGGCTGCGGCGGGACCTGCTGGTGATGTATTTGCGGTTGTTGGCATCCCGCTGCTCGCCGCCGCGCAAGGAGCGCTGCTCGTCGTGCCAGGGGCACTGGTGGTGCCCGCGTTGAGAACGGCAGACGCGTGCGTGTCGTCCTGAGATGCACCTTGCTTCTGGGAAAAGCCGCTTGAAGTGCCCGAGCGGTCTATATCGGCGAAAAGCGGCCGCGTGAGAGGCGTCGAGTTGCTTATCAGCAGAAACATGCTGCCGGCAAGCAGCACGATCATGCACATGGCGACGAGCATGGGCGAGGAATCGTAGGGACCCACCCCCATGGCGATGAGGCGGCCTGCTTCACGGGGCACTTGGTGAGTGAACCAAACGGCTCCCAGCACAAGGTAGCTCGGCACGTGCATATTGCGCGCCACGTCGTAGCTGACGTACCACAACACGGCGAGCGTGAATGTGTTCGCGACGGTGACCAGTGCAGAGCCCACCTGCATAAGCTGCGGGGTGAGGCAGGCGAGCAAGAGCACGCCGATGACAAGCAGGGCCAAAGACATGTTCCACAACGCTGAGAGGCGCAGATGCCGCCCCTTCACCAAGACCCACCACAATATGCCTGCGCACAACAAGCAGGTCAGCAGTTGATGGAGCACTCGCATTGCGCCGGGAAGTTCAATGGCTTGGCCGTAGGGAAAACCGCGCGCGAATCCCAGAGCGAGGCTGAACAGGGCAATGCCCACAAGAAACCGCACGAACGTGGTGCGGAATTCGCGGGCATAGGGCAACGGTCTGGCTCCGCATGAGGTGGCGCCTGACGTGTACTTCGCATAGCCTCTCTCATCGAGGTCTTGCATTGCAGCGCGAAAGGTCACAAGCGACAAGGCGGGCATGAAGGCGCCCACGAGCATGGTGAGCGGCCTGGGAAGAAAGCCGAGCACGAGCCCGGCCAAGCAGCTCAGGCTCAATGCCGAGAAGGCATAGAACAGCGACTCCTCAGGGTTGAGCCGTTCATAGAAGGTTATCCACATGCCACCGCCCCATACCACGCCGAGTGCCGAGAGCACACATGCGACCCAGCCTAGCAGGGGCGTCATCGTCTCGCTTGCCGCCAGGAGCAGCACACAACCGCAGGTCATAAGGATGCAGCTTGCGACGCCCAGGCGATTTTGGAGCTGTGGGGAGAATACACGGCGAGAGAATATTGCCATGAGCACAAGAGTCACAACGCCGCGCGTCAGGTTGACGGCGACGGTCGCCATGCCCGAATCGGTGGCGGCATAGAGGTCGTACACGCAGCACTGTAACCACACGCGTATTGCGGCGAGGCCGAGAAAACTGCAGGAGAACAGCGGGGCAAACCGACGCGCAAACAGCGACCACGATGCCGTGCGTGCCTCTTGTGGCACGTAGTTTCCCCTTTGTTGCATGCTCTGCCTTCCCCTGGGCGCGCCTGAACCCTCAAAAATGCCGTCTCATCAGGGGAAAGTATAGCTTATCGGAAATGCAAACACATCAACCATCGTGATGCCGGGGCTATGTGGTCTGCGATTGAAGTGGGATGGGACGATGTGCGGGCGTGCCGATTGACCGCCTGAGGGAGCACCGCCTTGGTTGGCAGCTGCAAAGGGGTCCGCCGCGCCCAGCGGGGGAACTGGGCGCGGCGGGAGGGAAGGGGGTGATCAGATATGGGAAATGCCCGAGGTGTATGAGGCGGGCTTGTTCAGTAGAGACTGCCTCGTCGGCTTTGACCTTGTTGTGTCTTAGCCCCCTGCTGGTCTCTGCATAAGTAGAGTCTTATTCGACCGCTTTAGCCTTGCGGCGCGGCCTTGTCGCCTTAAGCCTCCTACTGGGCCTCTTCCCAGGTGGAGCCAGGCTTGGCCGCTTTAGCCATATGGTTCGGCCTTGTCGCCTTAGCCCTCCTGCTGAGCTTCTTCCCAGGTGAGCCAGCCCTCGGGCGTTACGGCGTCGTCGTGGCACTGCGTGCAGGTGAGCACAGGCGTGGCGTCCACGCGGTGGCAGTCGGTGCAAGCGGTGGCGCCGTGCTGCGTGGCATGCTGGTTGAGCTGGCCCTCGACTTCGGTCATCTCGATGAGCGCCTCACGGTCGACGGCGACGATGCCCAGGTAGGTCAGGGCGCTCATGGCAGCCTGGTGACCAAAGACGTTGATGTCGCAGATCGCGTTGCCGCCCAGGCGGTTGCCGCCGTGGATGCCGCCCGTGACCTCGCCGGCTGCGAACAGGCCGGGAATGGCCTCGCCGTCGGCGTTGAGCACCTCGGTGTCGGTGTTAATGCGCAGGCCGCCCATGGTGTGGTGGATACCGGGGGCCACCTTGATCGCGTAGAACGGGGCGTCCACGATGGACTCGCGGGCCTTTTCGCGGCCCATGGGATCGTCCTCGCCATTGGCGATGGCATCGTTGTAGGCGGCGATGGTCTCGACAAAGGCCTCGGCGTCGGTGTCCATGAGCTGGCCGAGCTTCTCGATGGTGTCGGCGACAAGGGCAAGGCCCTTGCTCACGAACTTGCTCTCCACCGACTTGTTGGAGTCGTAGACCTTCTTGTCGAACACGGCGTAAGCCCAGCCTTCGGGCTGCTCCCACTCGGCGGCGGAGACCTTGTCGCGGGTCAGAAGCTCGTTGGTGAAGCGCTGGCCGTCCTTGTTGACGAGCACGGCGCCGTCACCGCGGATGCCCTCGGAAAGAAGGGTTGCGGTGCCCTGCTCAACGGTGGGGTGCACCTGGATCTGGTCGATGTCCACCGTGTTGGCACCGATGGCCTGGGCCAGCAGGATGCCGTCGCCCGTTGCGCCGGGCTGGTTGGTGGTGACGGCGTCGAGCAGCTCGGGGCGGTACTGGGCGAGCATCTCGTGGTTGGCGCCGAAGCCGCCGGCGGTCACGATGACGGCCTTGGTGTTGTAGGTGACGCTGGCACCGGTGCGCAGGTCGGTGGCGCGCACGCCGCACACGGCGCCGCTGTCGTCGACGAGGAGCTCATCGGCGCGCATCTGCGTCACAGCGGCAACGTTGCGCTGCTCGCACTGCTCGCACATATGGCGCACGAGGTAGGTGCCCACGGCCTCGCCATCCTCGGGGCGGTGGATACGCTTCACCGAGGCGCCGCCAGAGGTAGAGAGCTTCGTGAGGAACATGCCGCGCTCCTCCAGACGCTCGAGAGCGGCGTTGGAGTTCTCGCACATGAAGGTGATGAGATCCATGTTGCCCAGCTCATGGCCGCCCTCGAAGGTGTCGTTGGCAAAGAGCTCGACGCTGTCCTCGATGCCCTCGGCCTCCTGAACCTTGGTGCAGCAGGCGTTCATGCCGCCCTCGGCGCACACGGTGTTGCCGCCGGCCACGGCCATCTTCTCGATAAGAAGCACGCGGGCGCCACCGTCGTGCGCGCTCATGGCGGCGGTCATGCCTGCGCCGCCAGCACCGATGATGACGATGTCGTAGTCAGGACCGTCCTGAGCAGCGGAGGCCTCCTGCGCCTGGGCAGGTGCAGTCTGAGAAAGCACGCTCATGCCTGCGAAAGCGACAAGGCCTGCGCCGAGTGCGCCCGTGACGAAAGCGCGACGGGTCAGTGCGACGTTGCGGGTGCTGGTGTTCGTGGAGCCCATGATTCCCTCTTCCTCGTGTGCCTGCAACTGAATGTTTGCAGGCGAGCTGTTTGCCGCGCGGCTCCGTCGGGGGAGTGTCCCAGGCCGCGTGGCTCGTCGATTCACAGCATGCATCCACGCCGGCCGCTCATATTCGTCCGACAGCGTGTGAAATGGCTCGTGCGAGGAGTGTGAAAAAACTCACACGCAAAGAAATTTGGGCAGGTAGATGGCGATTATCGGACACGGGCGGCTCTTTAGAGCTTTCGACCGATTTAACATACATTTCAACTGGTGAGATGTATGTTAAATTAACAAAACACCAGTTGGCGCGATTTTGAAAATCCTGAAATGTATGTTAATCGCGAGTATTCGGTTCCGTCCAATCCCAAATGCCCCCCATCGGCCCCGCCCAAACGAAGAAGCGCGCCTCACTTTGCTCCCATCTACGAAAAAGCGCGCTTCCCGAACTTGTGGGAAGCGCGCTTTTCAACATGCGCAATAACATTTGGAGAAGCCGAGCCCGGAACTTGAAGCGCCCGGTAGCGCTTGTACCGTGGACCTCACCTTTTGTCGAGGGCGAACGAGAGTCGAACCCCATTCGCCCGTTCCTTGCCGTCGATCCGGCAGCGTCAGCTCTCGCTTACGCCTGAGCGGACGTCTCGGCCTGGCCCTGCTGCCCCTGCTCGCTGCGCTTCTCAGCGGCGGTGCGCTCAGGCAGGACCTTGTTGAGCACGATGCACACGATGGCGCTGACAGCGATGGGGGAGTTGAGCAGGTACTGAGCCATCTCGGGCACGGTGTTCAGCAGGTCGGCGGGAATGTTGAGCAGACCCACGGCCACGGCGATCGGCACGCCGATGATGTAGAGCTGACGCTCGCTGAGCGGCTCGCCCTTGATCTGACGGAAGCCGTTGAGCAGGATGATGGCGCACACCACGGCGAACACGCCGCCGATGACGGAGGCCGGGATGGCCATGATAAGCGCGGACAGCTTGCCCACGAACGAAAGCGCGATGAGCCAGATGGAGGCCATCACGAACACGCGGCGGCTGGCCACGCCGGTGATGGAGATGATGCCGGCGTTGGTGGAGTAGCCGGTCACGGGCGTGGTGCCCAGAAGCGAGCCGACAAAGCAGCCCAGGCCCTCGCCGATGACGCCGCGGTTGATTTGCTCGTCGGTCATGGGCTTGCCCACAACGGAGCTCACGGCATACCAGGTGCCGGTGGTCTCGGCGAGAAGCACCATGTAGATGACGAGCATCGTGAGGATTGCGGAGATGTCAAACGACAGGCCGTAGTTCACGAAAACCACGTTGGGCAGGCTGAACAGGGGTGCGGCGGCCACGCCCGAAAGGTCCAGGCCACCCATGCAGGCGGCAGCGATGGAGCCCGTGAGCAGGGCGATGATGACCGAGCACACGCGCAGCGTCTTGCCCAGGTGGGGACGGTAGACGCCCAGCATGGAGAAGGCAATCATGACGGTGGCGGAGATGCAGGCCAAAAGGATGTTCTGGCCCATGGAAAGGCCGTTGCCCTCAACGAAGATGTTGCTCGAGAAGGCGGTGGGCAGAAGCGTGAGGCCCACGATCATGATGACGGTGCCGCTCACGATGGGCGGGATGAAGCGGTGCACGACGCGCTTATACAGGCCCGACAATCCGAAAAGCACCATGCACGCGGCGCCCACCAGGCACGCGCCGAAGACGGTGTCGAAGCCGTTGGCACCATAGTACAGGCCGATGACTGCGCCCACGGGCACGTACGAGGGGCCCTGGCACACAGGCATGCGCAGGAAGAACAGCACCTGGATGAGCGAGGCCACGCCTGCGCCCAGGAAGGTGGACTGGATCAGGGCCGTGGAGGCCGTGGGGGCCAGCGCCAGCGCCGTGGCGATGATGAAGGGCGGCATGTAGGAGTCCATGGCCAAAACGTGCTGCAGGCCCAGCAGCAGCGCCTTTCCCCAAGGCAGCTTGGCATCGACGCCGACCGTGATGCCGTTTGATGCCTCATTGGCAGTATCTACCTGCGCGGTTGTGCTCTCGCTCACTCTTTCGTCTCTCCCTTGATGTATGCCGCCGACGAGCAGGCGTCCCTTAGGCGCCCGTCTTGAGACGGCTCCCTTACGTACAAAAACAGGGATTGATTATCGACCATAGCTGCGTTTTATGCACCCGTAGGCGGATTCACACTGGTATTTCATGACCTGTGAACCGTGGCGAACCCGCCCACGGATGCGTTGTGGCGCAGATTAGCGCAGGTTAGCGCAGCGCGCTCCTGTCGTGCACGAGGGCACCCTGCACCCAGGTCTGGCGCACGTTCTCGGGCGTTGCGAGGTAGATGATGCGGTCGATGATGTCGCGCGGGGCGGTGAACACGTTGAAGCCCGTGAGGTCGGCGCCGGCCACGCGCGTGTTGACTACCTGCATGTCGAAGGCCTGGCCGCGCTCGAAGGTGCCCACCGGCAGGCGCAGGGCCTCGCCGCCGCCGGCCGTGGCCAGCCACAGGGCTTCGGCCGAGGTGATGCGGCTGGGCTCCCCGGCGCCGCGCGCCTCGGGCTCCACGCGGGCGTCCACGCCCTCCTCCAGCATGCGCGACACCATGATGGCGTGGCGCATGTTCTCGTACATGCTCGGCGAGAAGCCGCCGGAGATGTCGGTCGCCAGGCCCATGCGCACGCCCTGGCCGCGCAGGCGGCGCACCGGGCACACGCTGTTGGCGAAGTAGGAGTTGGAGACGGGGCAGTGCGCCACGGCGGCTCCGGAGCGAGCGAAAAGCTCGCCGTCGGACTCGGAAAGGAACGTGCAGTGCGCCATGACGGACTTCTCGCGCAGAAGGCCGAGGTCGTAGAGGGCCTGTGCGTCAGACTTGCCGTAGCGGGCCGGCGCCACGCTCTGCTCCCACTGGCCTTCGGCGCAGTGCGACTGCACGTAGGCGCCCGTCTTCTCGGCGATGCGACCCAGGCCGACGAGGCCCTCGTCGGTGCAGCTGGGGATGAAGCGCGGGGTCACCGCGCCGTAGACGCCCTGGCGCGTCGCGGCGCCGATCTGAGCGACTTCGGCGAGCAGCGTCTCGGTGTCTGCCAGAGCCTGTGCCGTAGAGGCGTCGCGGTAGAAGTCGGGGTTGGCGGACGCGTCGTCCATGACGACCTTGCCAACGAGTGCGCGCTGACCGCCCTCGGCGCAGACGCGCGCGAGCTCGATGGAGGAGGCCAGGTCGTTGCTGGCGAAGTAGACCGTCGTGGTGGTACCCAGGCTGAGCAGGCGGTTTACCAGGTCTCGGTAGACAGGGCGAGCGAAGTCGAGGTCGGCGAAGCGCGCCTCAAGGGGAAACGTCCGCTTCTGCAACCACACGTCGAGCGGCTCGTCGAGGGCGACGCCTGCCTGGGGCCACTGCGGGGCGTGTACGTGCATATCCACAAAGCCGGGCAGGCCGTAGGTGCCCTGCGCCAGCTCGACGAGCGTGCCGGCGTTGCGTGCGTGCTCCACGCGAGCGGCGTAGTCGGGGGCATCGGCGCGTACCACGTCGGTGATGAAGCCGCGCGCGTCCACCTCAATCAGCACGTTTTCGAGCAGCTCGACCTCGCCGTAGCGGGGCGTGTGGAAAAACGAACCAAGAAAAGCCGCGGGCGAGATGGTAGCGGACATGCGAAATCTCCCTTGCTGTCGTGGGCGGTGCATTTTTCAGAATGTATAAATTGTAATTCCTTTTGTGTTTGCTGACTCCTGTCTTGTTACCGTTCCAGTAAAGAAGGACGGACGTGCCGTGACTTATGTCACCTACGGGTACTGTGGGCCCATTGTTCTGATAGGATGACTCCCGGAGAATTGGGAGAGGGAAAAGGAAGCGCATCATGGCACTGGACTCGCTTGCCCCAGGGCAAAGCGCACGTGTGACGGCAGTGAGTGGAGAGGGCGAACTGCGCCGCCACCTGCTTGATATGGGCCTGATACCAGGCGTTGTGGTCACTCTGCAGAAAGTGGCGCCCATGGGCGACCCGCTTCAGGTGCGCCTGCGCGGATATGAGCTCACCTTGCGTGCGAGCGAAGCCGCGAAGGTCGAGACCGGCCCCGTGCTTTCCGAAGAAGAGCTGGCCAGTACCGCGCCGGCCCGCCCCCGCCCGCCCCGCGAAGATTATCGCACGAGCGCCGGCCACCCCGGCTTTGGCGAGCAGCCCGGCGCCCCGCAGGAGGGCAAGCACTCCGAGCGCGACGCCCGCCCCGAGGACGCGAAGCTCACGTTTGCCCTCGTAGGTAACCAGAACTGCGGCAAGACCACGCTCTTCAACCAGCTCACCGGCGCCAACCAGCACGTGGGCAACTTCCCCGGCGTCACGGTCGACCGCAAAGACGGCACCATCCGCAACCATCCCAACGCCACGGTGACCGACCTGCCGGGCGTGTACTCCCTGTCGCCGTATTCCAGCGAGGAGATCGTCACGCGCGACTTCCTGCTCGACGCGCGTCCGGACGGCATCATCAACATCGTGGATGCCACCAACATCGAGCGCAACATGTACCTCACCATGCAGCTCATGGAGCTCGGCATCCCCATGGTGCTCGCCCTCAACATGATGGACGAGGTGCGCGCCAACGGAGGCACGGTGCTTGTCAACGAGCTCGAGCGCGAGCTCGGCATCCCCGTCATTCCCATTGCGGCCTCCAAGAACGAGGGTGTCGACGAGCTTGTGGAGCACGCCCTGCATGTGGCGCGCTTCGGCGAGGCGCCGGGGCGCGTGGACTTCTGCCACGCCGACGACGAGGACCAGAAGGCCGGCGCCCTGCACCAGTGCATCCATGCGACGATGCACATTGTGGAGCCCTATGCCAAGAAGGCGGGGCTTCCCACGCGCTTTGCCGCGACCAAGCTCATCGAGGGCGACGCGCCTGTGGAGGCTGCGCTCGCCATGCCCGCTGACAAGCGCGCGGCAATCGGCCAGCTCATCGAGGCGATGGAGCGCGACTCGGGCCTCGACCGCGAGGCGGCCCTGGCCGACATGCGCTTCTCCTTCCTCGAGGACCTCTGTGCGCGCACGGTCGTGCGCCCGCAAGAAAGCCGCGAGCACAAGCGCAGCCTTGCGGCCGACAAGGTCCTGACCGGCCGCTTCACGGGCATCCCGTGCTTCTTCGCGCTCATGGCGCTCATCTTCACGCTGACGTTCGTGGGCCCAGGCGCCTGGCTGTCCGACGGCATGTCGTTCCTGGTAGATGCAGCAACCGAGGGCATTGCGGCGGGTCTTGAGGGCGCGCATGTGAACCCCACCGTGTGCTCGCTTGTGGTGGACGGCGTGTGCGCGGGCGTGGGCAGCGTTCTATCGTTTCTGCCCGTCATCGTGACGCTGTTCTTCTGCCTTTCCATCTTGGAAGACACCGGCTATATGGCGCGCGTGGCTTTCATCATGGACCGCGCCCTGCGTCGCGTGGGCCTGTCAGGTCGCAGTATCGTGCCCATGCTCATCGGCCTGGGCTGCACCGTGCCCGCCGTCATGTCGTCGCGCACCCTGGCCAGCGACCGCGACCGTGTGATGACCATCCGTCTGCTGCCGTTCATGAGTTGCAGCGCCAAGCTTCCGGTGTATGCGCTTATCGTGAGCGCGTGCTTCCCCCGCGAGGTCCAGCCGCTTGTGATGATTGGCCTCTACGTTTTCGGCATCCTGTGTGGCGTGGTATATGCCCTGCTCATGAAGCATGCCGAGGCGGGAAGCGAGCCTGTGCCCTTCGTCATGGAGCTGCCTAACTACCGCCTGCCTTCCGGGCGCAGCGTGGCGTTCCTCGTGTGGGACAAGGCCAAGGGCTTCGTGAAGAAGGCGTTCACGGTCATCTTCCTCGCCTCCATCATCGTGTGGTTCCTCCAGGCATTTGACGCCGGCCTCAACCTGGTCGACTCGCCTGAGCACAGCCTGCTCGCCCTGCTTGCCGGTGCCGTCGCGCCGATCTTTGCGCCCCTGGGCTTTGGCGACTGGCGTGCGAGCACGGCGATCATCACGGGCTTCATCGCCAAGGAGAACGTTGTCTCCACGCTGACCCAGCTCACGGGCGGCGACGTATCGGGTGTTGCCGCGTTCTTCACGCCGATCACGGCACTGTCGTTCCTGGTGTTTGTGCTGCTGTACACGCCGTGCGTGGCCGCCATCGCCACCGTGCGCCGCGAGGCCGGTGCGCCCGCGGCGCTGCACATGGTGTTCGTGCAGTGCGCCATCGCCTGGCTCGTGTCGTTCGCGGTGTACCGGGTGGCCGTCGTGGTGAGTGGCGCCTGGGTGCCCGTGGGCGTGCCCGCCCTCGTTGGCGTAGCGGCGCTGCTCGCCCTCGTCGCGGTTTCGCTGTGCCCGCGCAGCAAGCGCCCCCGCGTGCGGGCCTCCAAGGGCGCGCAGGGGTAGGGAGCCGTCTCCGGGGCCGTCTTGCCTGGTCACACTCGCTACGGGCCGCCCCAGTCGCAGTGCGGGGCTCGCGTAGGGGAGTGGTTGCGGCGCGGTCGCCTTGCTTGCTGCGCCTGTTTGTCGACCTGCGGTAAAATTCGCGTTTTGGAGTGCCTTATATCGAGTCCCACACGGGGGCGGCAGGGCAATTTGGCTCTTGTCGCCCCCTTTTCTATCCGCCAGCGAAATTTAACATACATCTCATCAGTTGAGATGTATGTTAAATCATCAAACTACCAGTTGGCGCGTTTTTGAAAATCCTGAAATGTATGTTAATTGCGCGAGGCGATGCGGACAGGGCCGCCTGCCTCGCCTATGAGCCCGCCAATCTGCCTGTCTTGCTCGCTTCGGACCTACTTGCTCGCCCTGCTCTCCAGCTCTGCTTGCATGTGGTCGAGATCGGCGCGTTGGAAAAGGTCGATAACCTCCTGTTGGCTGTGAACGTCGAGCTTCTGGAACACGTGGTGGCTGTGCGTGTTGACCGTGCCGGCGGAGATGGAGAGTTCCTCCTGGATGCGCGTGGAGTTGCGGCCGGCCGCTATGAGGCGGAACACGTCGACTTCGCGGGGCGTGAGCCCGTAGTAATCGCCAATGATGGCGCACTTGCGCTGGAAGGGCACCTTTTGAGGTGCCTGCTCGGCGGTGGTTTGCGTGCGTTGCCCATGTGCACGCTTCGCGGCGGCTCCAGTCTGCGACTGCGACCCTTTGTCTGACAACGCCCCTTCGCCTATGGCCCCTATGGCCCCAGCCGGCACCTCGCCCATCTCCTCGCTCAGGTTTTGCCCAAAGACGGCGATGTCGGCGCTGGTAAGAACGTACGTGCGCAAGAATGTGATGCTGATGACAGCCACCGCCGCCACGGCTGAGAAGAGCTGCGCCCCCACCCCGAGGCTCAAAAGCATGTTCGCGATAAGGGTGCCCGCGATGACGCCCGTGAGCAGCACCAGGGCCCGGCCGAAGCCGAACACCTGCACTGAGGTGAACTGGAAGCGGCTGGCCACTTCGCTGAGGATGACCCATACGAGAATCTCGAACAGCGTGTACCCTGCGGAGACCACAGAGAAGGACAGTGCGATGCTGGTACCGGAAAGGGGCATCAGGGCAAATCCCACAATGCAGACGAAAGCGGTCGGTTTGTAGAGCGTCTCGATGCTGACCTCGCGCGCCGCTGCCGTGCTGCCCAGCAAGACGAGAGCGGCCACGAGCGGCACGGCGGAGTTGAGCATTTGGAAGGTCTTGCCCAGGGCTGCCGTCTCCGAGCCAAGATAGAGGCCATGCGTGATGCCGGTCAGGATGCCGAGCACTGCGGCGCAGGTGGCCAGCTTGAGCAGCATTTTCGTTGAGATGCGCTCGCCAAGGTGCATGTGCGTCTCGCAGTCTTCCTCGCCGGGGCGCGGCACGCGGTGAAGCGCCATCACGCAGAAAAACGGCAGAGCCACCTCCACGGCCACGGCCGCCTCAAGCGGCAGACTCATGATGCCGAGTGTGAGCGCGGCGCATCCCACCGTTGCCCACAGGATGCCCATCGTGCACGAGCGCACGTCAATGCCAACAAAGCGCCGGCCTATTGAGAGCAGCACGAGCGCCGACCCTGTGCCCGTGAGCGCCGCGCTGCCCCACAGAATCGCTGGGGCAATGGTCTGCCCGCTTGTAAGACATGGGACGAGCAGCACGACGCCCACGCCGCAAAGCGCCGCTCCCGCGTAGTCAAACGCCGGGCGTTCTCCTGCCGTCATCACCGGGCGATGCAGCAGCGCGAAGATGGTAAGGGCCACGGCAAGTGCCAAAACGGACGTGCGGTACACGTCGTTTGCCACGCCCGCCATTGTTTCCGGCGCATAGCGTTGAAAGAGCACCACGCTGAAAAACGCTGTGGTGATCCATGTTCTGTTGAGCATGTAAGCAAGGGTGCGCCATGTGTTTGAGCGCCGCGCCCTGTCATCGCGCATTGGTACCCCATCAATCAATTGGCCCATTGTTCCCCCGAACTGGCGACCGTCTCCTCGGTCTCAATGATACGCCTTTGCCCGCCCTAAAAATCATAAGCGTCTTATGAGATATGGCGCTAGCTGGGCGATTTCATAAGAGCGGCTCGATGTGCCGGAACGGGCAAAGGCGCTAGCGTGTTTGTCACGGGGCCGCAGGGAAGTGCGGCGCCCGTCAGTATCCAAGCAAGGAGAAGGAGGGAAACATGCAAGAAAGCGTGAGCCGCCGGAGCTTCTTGAAGATCGCCGCTGCGACCGGTGTCATTGCGGGCCTCGGCATGACCGCGGGGTCGGCTCTTGCCGAGACGGACTACACGGTGCTCGACAGCACCGACACCACGCGCAAGGTCCGCACGGTGTGCCGTGGCTGCGGCAAGATGGAGTGCGGTGTGTGGGTGACCGTGGAGAACGGTCGCGCGGTGAAGATCGAGGGCGACGAGAGCGCCGGCCACACCCTTGGCAGCTGCTGCAACAAGTCGGTCTCCTCGATGCAGGCCTGCTACCACCCCGACCGTCTGCGTTATCCCATGAAGCGCACGAACCCCAAGGGCGAGGACCCCGGCTGGGTGCGCATTTCTTGGGACGAGGCCATCGACACCATCTATGAGGGCATCGAGGCCGTCCGCGCCAAGTATGGTTCGGAGGCCCTGTTCGACATGGCCGGCACGGGCCGCATGTACTGCAACCAGGGTACCTTCGGTGCCTGGTTCCATTCGCCCAACAGCTTCGGCGCCTACCAGGTGTGCAAGGGTCCGCGCCACTTCGCCTCGGCCCTGACCTCCGACTGGAACTTCAGCTGGTCGGCAACGGTCGACCGTCCCCCGGTGTTCACCATCTGGGCGTCTGGTCCCGAGTGCTCCAACTACGACGAGTCCGGCCGCTCCGTTGTCGATGAGGCGCTCAACGCCCCCACGTTCATCTCCGTCGACCCCCGCACCACGAACCTGGGCAAGGAGTCTGACATCCACCTGGCACTCAAGGGCGGCACCGACACGCCGCTGGCTCTTGCCATGTGCGACGTCGTCATCAAGAACGACCTGGTCGACTGGCAGTTTGTGAAGCGTTGGACCAACGCGTGCTTCCTGGTTGTCGAGGACAAGGAGCCCTCGGGCCCCGAGCTTCCCCACATCTGGCACGGCCCCACGAACATCAAGACCACGCTTCTCACCCAGGCCGACCTTGAGGAAGACGGCAGCCCCTACAAGTACATGGTGTGGGACCAGGCCAGCGAGTCTCTCAAGTGGTTCAACGCCAGCGCCGACCGTCGCCTCGCCGACCCCGAGTGGGACCCCGTCACCGACGAGGAATGCAACATGTGGGAGGGCGAGAAGCCTTGGAAGCGCTATGACGGCGACGGCCCCCAGGACGAGTGGTCGCGCAGGAACTTCGAGGGCACCGAGGCCGACACCGTGAAGTCCGAGTTCTCCCAGGGCTTCGTGCCGAACCTCGACGACTTCGAGTCCATCGACCCCGCAGTCTACGGCGAGTTCGAGGTGACGTTCAAGGACGGCTCCACCCATACCGCCATCCCCGTGTGGCAGAAGTTCGCCGAGCGCTGCGACGAGTACGCCCCCGAGATCGCCGAGGGCATCACGGGCGTTCCCGCTGCCGACATCGAGAAGGCCGCCCTGGTCTATGCCACGCGCGTCGACGAGCGCTGGGGCAACGGCGGCATCATGTACCAGCTCGGCGTTGAGCACCACGGCAACGGCGTGCAGAACTGCCGCGCCATCGAGATCCTGACCGCCATCACCGGCAACACCGACACCCCCGGCGGCCAGCGCGGCTCCACCAAGCTCGACATGAACTATATGGGCAACTTCGGCCTGGCTCCCTACGACCCCAACGCCGACCGCTCCTGCGACGGTACGAAGCGCCTCGGCGCCGACACGCACCCGCTGCTCAACTGGTGGGGCATGTGGGCCAACTCCAACTCGATCGCCGAGGCCGGCGCCACCGGCAAGCCCTATCCGCTCAAGGGCGCCATGTGCGGCGCGGGCGACTTCATGAGCATGGCCAACTCCACGCTCATGTGGGATTGCCTGAAGCAGCTCGACTTCTTCTTCGACATCGACCTGTGGCATCACCCCACCAGCGAGCTGGCCGACATCATCCTGCCTGCCCGCCACTGGCTCGAGGTACCGCTGCCCCGTCAGTCCCAGGGTGCTTCCGGTGCCCTCGGTGCCTGCGTGCCCGTGGTTGAGCCTCTCGCCGAGTCCCAGTACGACCCCACCATCGCCGAGATGCTGTACCAGCGCGCCGGCATCCAGTGGGGTTGGGATGCCGAGAACCCCTATCCCACCATGGAGGAGCAGCTCGACTACGTCGTGCGCGAGGTCGCTCCCTCTTGGCAGGACTTTGTCCAGCAGTTCCAGGACAACGGCTGGTGGGACGTCAAGAAGATCCATCCCGACGACTGGGGCACCTACCGTCGCTTCATGACCGGCTTCCTCAAGAAGGACTACACCCAGGTCCCCTCGGCGCAGACCGTCGTCCCCGGCTTCAACACGCCCACGCAGAAGCAGGAGATTTGGTCCACCATCATGGAGACGGCTCACGGCGCGGCTGCGGCTCTGCCCGATTACGAGCCCAACCCCGACACCAAGGCCATGAACCCCGAGCTCTGGGAGGAGTACCCCATCGAGTGCCTCACCGGCCGCCGTATCCCGGTGTACTTCCACTCCGAGCATCGCCAGCTTCCCTGGTGCCGCGAGGTTTGGCCTGTGCCCAAGATGGAGATCAACCCTGAGGACGCCGCTGAGCTCGGCATTGAGCAGGGCGACTGGTGCTGGATCGAGAACCCGCACGGCAAGATCCGCCAGACGGCCGACATCTTCCCCGGCGTCAAGAAGGGCACCATCAACTGCGAGCACTCCTGGTGGTACCCCGAGCTGTCCGCGCCTGAGCATGGCTGGCGCCTCTCCGCGGTGAACCAGCTCGTGAACAACGACATCTCCGACCCGTACTGCGGCTCCTCTGTTGTCCGCGGCTACCCGGTCAAGGTGTACAAGGCCACGGCTGAGAACTCTCCGTTCGGCAACCCCGTGCCCTGCGACGACGACGGCACGCCCATCATCACCGATGCGACCGACCCGCGCCTGAAGGCCTGGGCTCCCGTGTACGAAGGAAGGGATGAGTAATGGCACGCCTTACCTTGGCGATTGACCTGAACCGCTGCATGAACTGCAAGGCCTGCAACGCCGCCTGCAAGGAGCAGAACGACGTGGGCATCGGCTACTTCTGGACGTGGGTGGACCGCAAGCAGTCCGACAAGCTTGAGGAGGACAACGGCGCCCCCAGCCACGACTTCTACTACCTGCCCATGCAGTGCCAGCACTGCGACAACCCCGAGTGCGTCACGGTGTGCCCCACCGGCGCCTCGGTCAAGGCGGAGAACGGCACCGTGCAGATCGACCGCGATCAGTGCATCGGCTGCCAGGCCTGCGTCTCCGCATGCCCCTACGGCGTGCGCTACCTCAACGTCGAGAAGAACGTCGTTGAGAAGTGCAACCTGTGCGCCGAGCGCATCGAGGAGGGCGAGCTGCCCCAGTGCGTGCTCAACTGCGTGGGCATGGCCAAGTGGTTCGGCGACCTTGACGAGGGCATCGAGAACTTCGACGGCCCCCTGGGCAAGAAGCTTGGCGAGTACGTGCAGCCCTACGAGGAGGCCGACATCCATCATCTGGCCGACTCGGGCAACGGCCCGTCGTTCGTGTACATCCTGCGCAATCACACCTGGCAGGACTAGCGTATCCCAGTAAGTGAGTAGCGGGGAGGGGTTGCCGCAAGGCGCCCCTCCCCACCGGCGGCGTGCTGCGGTGGACTCGCCCGTCCACCCCGAACTGCGGGCGGGCCCACCGCAGCACACAGCGAGAATGACAAAGGGGAGAGATGGCAATGAACGAGGAGAAGGTGCCCGAGGCGGGCAAGGAGCCAATCGAGCGCTCGTATCAACCGGCGACGCAGGACCCAAACGCCCTGCTCAATGATGCGCCGGTAACCGAGGGCGCGAGTGCCGAGGAGCGTACGGAAGCCCTGTTCACGCGCTTGCACAGTTCGCGCCGCTTCTTGAACGGCATCCTCGAGTTCTGCCGCGAGGAGCGCACGGAAGGCGAGGTCACGGGCGAGGTCGCGTGCATGAGGGAACTCGAGTTCTGCATCTACGGGGCAGACGTTCTTTGCGCCCATCTCGTTGAGGCAGGCGCGCTCGAGCGCATCGAACCCGAGCGGGACGATGTGCGCGTGGTGGAGATTGACGGCGTGCAGTACCTGGAACCTGCCGGTCAAGGCGAAGAGCCTGCGGCTGGTGGCGAGGAAGGCGAGCCTGCGGCTGCGGCGGTGCGTCTGAAGACCACGCAGGTTGGCCTTGCCGCCCTTGAGCGCGAGCAAGATATGGGCCGCTTCCAGGAGATTCTCGACGAGGATGCGGGCCTCGACAACATCTATCGCATGCTTTTGGACTGCTGTGCCAACGAAGGCGGCGCCACCGCCAAAGAGCTCGGCGACGCGGTGGACGACCAGCCCGAACTGCAGGAACCGCGCCTGTACGCGTCGTACTTCTATGACAAGATGGCCGAGCGCGACCTCATCGAGTGGACGGGCAAGGCATGGGGCATCACCGAGTTTGGCAAGCGCGCCGTGCAGTATCTGGACAGCAGGGCGTAAGGGCCGCTTTGACGCAATGACTTCAGTATGCCGCACGCTTGGTTGCGACATGTAAACCGCCTGCGGTGCGGGCGAATGACCTGTATGAGAGCGGCTTGCGCGTGAGTCGCGAATAAGTTTGGGGGAAGAGTTATGGCTGAGGAAAAGACTGGGACCGTTTGTGCCGCCGAGGATTGTGACGAGCAGGCAGCGGTTATCGCAGGCGATTGTGGTTGCAGCGCGGGTGCGGAATCTGCTGCTGCCGGTGTTGATGCCTGCGAAGCTGAGGTTGCTGGCATGACCAGCAAAGAGCGCGAGGATCTTGCCCGCGCCCATGAGCAGCGTGCTTGGATGTATGGCCTGCTGTCGCGTCTGTATCGCGTGGAGGTCGACCCGGTCTTTCTCGACCAGCTGCGTGCCATGAGGTTCCCGGCCTCCACGGGCAACGACGCCATGGACGAGGGCTATTGCCTGCTTGCGGGCTACCTGGGTCGCACGGATGCCGGCACGCTCACAGAGCTTGCGGTGGACTACGTGCGTGCCTTCATTGGCCACGGCATCGACGGCCATGCGGCCGCCTACCCCTTTGAGAGCGTCTACACAAGCGCAAAGCGCCTGATGATGCAGGGTGCTCGCGACGAGGTTCTGGTGCTCTACCGCGCCGAGGGCGTCGACAAGTCTGACGATTGGAAAGACGGCGAGGACCATGTGGCGCTCGAGCTCGAGTTCATGAAGACGCTTGCCGAGCGCGCGGCCAAAGCCCTGCACGAGGGCGACGAGGCCGAGGCTGCGCGCCTGCTCCAGGTGCAGCACGCCTTCCTCGATGACCACCTGCGCAAGTGGCTCCCCACGTTCACGCGCGACATGGGCATCTTCGCCAAGACCGACCTCTACCTGGGCCTTGCTCGCCTCACCGCCGGTTTCCTCCAGGTAGAAGAGGAGTTCATGGCCGAAGTGGCGTAAGGTTTGTGGGTTTGTTTATGCAATCTATCGAGTGACGCGTGGCCGTCGTGGTGAGTGGCGCCTAGGTGCCCGTGGGCGTGCCCACACTTGTCGGCGTAGCAGCGCTGCTTGCCCTCGTCGCGGCCTCGCTGTGCCCGCGCAGCAAGCGCCCCCGCGTGCGGGCCGCCAAGGGCGCGTAGGGGTAGGGGAGAACCGAAGGGCTTGCGTTCTCTTGCTGGATGCTTGCCTGCATGCGGAATAGGTCACGCGTTCTATGGCGCTTTCAATCGGACTTTGCGCAGGGGCGACATGGCAAATCGGCCTTGTCGCCCCTGTTTTCTTTCGCGCGAGAAAATTTAACATACATTTCAGTGGTTGAAATGTATGTTAAATTATCAAAACCCCAGTTGGCGCGTTTTTGAAAATCCTGAAATGTATGTTAATTGCGCGAGACGGTGCATCCTCCTTGCTGGAGCTCTCCCACCGTGCCCCCCATTCGCCCCTCCCTCCCAAAACTCTGCCCCAAGGGCAGTGGAAATTGGCGCGTATCGTGTGACTGAAGGTAGTTTCAGAAAGCTTTGTGCGTTCGATAATCCTTCTTGTCCGGTAAAGGCTTGCTGGTTTCGCTGCGCAGAAATCACCAGGCCAACGCCATACGAGAGGGGAGAACGTCATGATCGCTACTCATCGGTTGCATGTGGTGACCGCCGCTTGTGCGACAACGCTGCTGGCAGGTGCCCTTGCCGCAGTTGCTTTCGGAGCCGGCTCGGCAGCGGCGGAAAGTGCGGACACCTCGGCCTACACCGGCTCTGACGGCACGACATACACCATGCTCGACGTGCCGAGCGCCCAGTCGGGCATCGCGCTCAAGGACAAGGCCTACAGCAAGGACGGCCCGATTGTGACCGAGCTTGCCGATGGCCGCTTCGTGCAGCGCACGCCCAGCGAGAACATTTCAGCCGACTACGATGCCGAGGGCGCTTACTCCCACCCTGCAAAGAACGCGCTGTACAACTGCGCCTACCTCAAGGCTGACGAGCGCGGATGCAACGCCTGCCACGACGACCTGGGCGCCCTGCTCAACTCGTGCAGCTATGGTCATACCGACCTCACCAACAACATCGGCATCGACGTCAACGTCCAGATGTGCATCGACTGCCATACCGTGGGCGAGGGGTACCAGACCACGTTCTACGATTTCGGCACGCTCATTCACGGCATCCACCAGGATGTTGAGAACGCAACGTGCGCGAGCTGCCACAACGCGACGGAGGACGGCGAAGGCTTCACGATGTGGGATGTCTCGAAGCATTCGCTTCTGCGCGGCATCACGCCTGTTGAGGATGTCGAGGGCGACTTCTCCTGGAACCAGACGGACGTTATCCCCCAGGAAGATTTGTTCAACTACAGCTGGTACTACCGTGGCAGCGACTACCTGCGCAATTGGCGCGAGGCCAACGGCGGCGAGGCCGACACCTCAATTTACGACCAGTGGAACATCTCGCTCACGGGTCTGGTCAACAACGAGGTCAACTACACGCTTGCCGACCTCATCAAGGAGGCCCCGAGTGTCACCAAGGCCGTCACCATGCAGTGCACGCTCAACCCAACGGGCGGCCCCTACCTGGGCAACTGCGTCGTGACCGGCATCGACCTCAACTGGCTTATCGAGCAGGCCGGCGGTTTCACTGATGACGCCTACGCCATCTACTCCTCTTCCGCCGACGGTAACGCCAACTCCATGCTTATCAGCAATCTCGAGGGCAAGGACGCGCTGCTCGTGTACGAGATCAACGGTGAGCCACTTGAGTGGGACCAAGGTTTCCCCTGCATGCTGTGGGTGGGCGGCACCGGTGCCCCCATCTGTTGCAAGGAGCTCAGCGACATCATTGCCGTGGACGAGAACGACCCCTACGTGTGGGAGTACGACGGTTGGACTACCGAGGACGGGACGGGCTATTACAACAAGCCCAATGTTGGTATCTGGGGCACTCCCGAGGGCCTGTGCGTGCAGGCCGGCGAGCCGTACACGTTCAAGGGCTACGCCGCTTCGTGGGACCAGCCCACGGTTGCGCTGGAGTTCTCGATGGACGGCGGCAACACGTGGACACATTGCGACACGCCCGACTCCACGGTGAACAACTGGGTGAGCTGGCAGTTTACCTGGACGCCTCCCGAGGGCGTCGACAGCGCCTACGTGCTCATGGTGCGTGCGGTCACTGAGGACGGAGAGACGACGCCCGAGCCCGTCGAGGTCATGGTCAACGCCAAGTCCGATCTCGATGCCTTTGCCGAGCAGGTGCATTCGCTTGAGGGTACGCAGGCCGACCTTGGCCTGGCCGACAACCAGGCTGTCATCGACGGTAGCACCGGCCCCGAGGATGACATCTCCGACCAGGCGATTTCTGACCCGCAGGGCTATGCGGCTTCCATTGCGCAATCCGAGGACAGCGGCTACACCCCCAACTTCGACCTGTGGGTGGGTGCCGATGGCGCGGCCGCAGATGCGGGCGACGCTGAGTCGGCCACTGCTGAGACCGCCGAGCAACCTGCCGACGCGTCTGCGGAAACCAAATAACGCAAGGGGAGTGAGCAACGATGGAGAAGAGCATCCGTAAAGAGCAGGGATTGACGAGCGTGCCCGTGTTTGCCATGGCGACTGTTGCCGCCCTCGGCGCGACGATGGCTGGCGCCGGTGTGGCCTTCGCGCAGCAGGGCGAGGCGTCGCTCGCAGGTTCGGACGTGGCCGTCAGCGCCAGCGAGCAGGCGGTGTCGGCGCAGGTCAAGTCGGCAAGCGTGGAGGGAACGTTTTCTTTCGCCCAGGGGCAGATTACGCCGACGGCGCAGATTGCACGTGATTTGGGTGGCGCAAACAAGGTGCTGTGTGGGGTCTCAACAGAGGCGCTTCCCTCGAACCAGCAGGTAGTAAGCGATGCGACAGACTGGCGGATCACCGTGGACGGCGACGGCGTCCAGACGAGCCTGACCGCCACCATCGGCGATCTTGCCCAGACCGGCACGCAGAGTACCGTCATGGGCTGCTCGTGCGCGGGCAACCCTGCTGATGGCCGCGCCACGGCCAACGCCGCAGTGACGGGCGTGTCGGTATACCAGCTCCTCGAGGCGGCTGGCGGCGTGTCCGACGAGGCCAACGCCATCACCTTCGTTTCCTCGGACGGCTACGAGGTGACCCTGCCGCTGTCGTACGTACTTCAGCGCGCGTCGATGATCGTCTACCAGCTCAACGGCGAGCCGCTGTCTGCCAGCGTAGGCGGCACCAACCAGCTGTGGCTCGGCTCGACCTCTGCGCGCTACTTTGCTAGCGATGTCGTGGAGGTGCGCGTGACCTGCGAAGACGAGGTTCCGGCCATCCCGGGCAGCCCCGCCTCCGGCGACCACGCCTCCAACGTGCCCAATGTCGGCGTGACGGCCGGAGTGTGCGCGTAGGGATCGTGGCGAGCGGGCGGCGCGGATGGCGTGAACGTGAGCTGCCCGCGTTGGGCCCACATGCAGCCTGAGTCATGCGGCTGGTAGTGCGAGTGGCTCAGGCGAGATGTCGCATCATGGGCGGATTCGTGCGTAGTTCATAGCGGTAAGCGGAAACCGTCGGCGAAAGCTTATCCATGTTGCATGCTGGCAGCTTGAATCGGCTTATGACTTATGGTGAGAAGAGGGGATTGCCCGGCAGCCCAAATTGCGGCCGAGGCAATCCCCTCTCGTTGGGCGAGCTTTTGTCACTCGCAACCCTTAGCGGCCTTTCGCGTTGCCCTCGTGGAAGAGGCTCGCCTGGTCGGCCGCAGTGTCTCGCAGGCCGCGCCAGCTGCCCATGACGTCGCGCTGTACGGGCATCTGCCAGGTCGGTTGGTCCTTGAGGCGTACCGGCAGGCACATCTTGAAGAGCATCTCGCGCCCCTCGTACAGAAACGCCGGGCTGTCGGCGATGATCTCGCCGCGGTAGTCGCCCGCAGGCTCCATGCCGCGCTTCTCGCATTCCTCCAGCATGTGGGCGAGTTCCACTGTCTCGCGCTCTCGGCCGTCGTTGGTGAAGACGCCGTCGATGTACTCGCACAGGCATGTTTGCGCTGGTATGCGCTTCGCTTCGCGAAAGACATCCTCCCCGAACGCTGGAGTCACGAACACGAAGGCACGGTCGTATCTGATGCACCCGGCAAGCAGGTCCTCGCGGGCGATGATGCAGCCCACGTTGCGGAAGAGCGACAAGGGAAGCTCCCGTTCCACTATCTCGCGTTTCACGAACCTCAGGTTCAGCTCCCACGCCCCCATGGCGTGCGCCCCGTCGCCCTCGGGCTCGGAGGTCTCGACGCGCGAAAGGTGGAACTCCAGCACGCGCCTTTCGGGCATGGATTCGAGCATGAGCTGGTTGCACGGCGGTTTGTCCAGGTAAACCTCGCAGGAGCGGAGCAAGTCGCCGCCCACCTGGTGCGCTTGGGCAAGCTCGTGCATCTGGGTCTCAATCTGCTGCACATGGTCGCGCACACGGTCGCGCAGCGTCGCGACGTCGCTGTCCTTGAGCGTTTCGGCAATCTCTTCGAGTGAGAACCCCACGCAGCGCAGTTGGCAGATCATGTCGAGCGTGGCGCATTGGCCGAGCGTGTAGTACCGGTATCCGCTCGCCTCGTCGGTATAGGTGGGCTTCAGGATGCCTTTTGCCTGGTAGAGACGCAGGGCCTTTTCACTCACGGCATTGAGGCGGGCCATCTGGCCGATGCTGAGAAGGGTCTCGTTGCCGCCACCAATTTGCGCATCGCCGTCAAAGTGCCTGGTCAGCTTGTTGAGTTGGTTTGCCACGAAAGCCCCTTTCCTGCGCTTGCGGTCGCACCTCTTTGAGTTCGCGCATTCGGTTGATGCCCGCGAAAGCCAGGCGCCGATTGTTGCGGCATCGTTTCAAAATGCATACATGTCCCGCTCAACCAAGGAGCGCGCTTGAGTCTGCCCCACGGTCAAGGTTTAGCATCTCTTTGTACGCGACGCAACGTTGCATTATGACCGCGGGTAGGGACCGAGGCAAGAAGGGGGGCGGAATATGAGGGAGCTCGACGTACATGTGGATGTCCGCATCAGGGTTGCCGTGCGGGCCTCGCAGGTCGCGTGCGACATGCTCGCCTCTATGGCGCGCACGTGCGATACGGCATGCCTGCAGTCGGTTGCCCGTGAGTTTGAGCGGCATCCCAATACCGTTGCCCGCATGGTGCGCGACGCCACCGGGTTGACGTTTGGGGAAGTGCTGCTCGAGATGCGCATGCAAAGGGCAAAAGCCCTGGAAAAGGCCGGCGTCGATGTGGCGCAGGCTTTGCGGGTGTGCGGGTACGAGAAGCCTGCGCGTTTTCGCGAGGCATACGAACACTACCTGGGAACGCATGCGGGGCGGCGTGAGGAGGGTGGCATGCGGCTCTCGGTTTCTTGCGGCTGTGTCGCTGACAGTGAGAAACTGACGTCTCCTTGCGGGGGAGTTTCTGGCAGTGAGGTGCGAGTGGCATCTGGATCGCGCATGCTTTGTGTGACGGATACGGTGCATGTCGTGGCGCCCGACAGCGTTGACCTGGCAGGTCAAATCCGTGCCTTCATGCGCACGAACTGCGCCGATGTCACGCTTGCTCAAGTGTCGGAGCACTTTTGCCTGCACCCCAACACGGTCTCCTCTATCCTGAAGCGTGCAACAGGGGCGACGTTTTCTCGCGTACTGCTCGAGATGCGTATGGCTTGTGCGCAGGAGATGCTGCGCGACGCGGACGTCTCGGTGGAAGAAGTGGCATGTGCCTGTGGCTATGAGAACCCGGCAAGCTTCTATCGTGCCTATCGCCGTGCCTACGGGCATGCTCCGCGCTCAGACCAAGCCCAACAGGGTCGCGCCGACGTGGCATAAAAGAGAAGGGCGCGCGAAGCTGATTGGCCTCACGCGCCCTCTTCATCAATGTTTTCTCGTTGGCTTGCTGGTCTTGCTTTCCAGCCCGCCCGCAAATTTTGGTGGCCTGCCGTTCTTATCGGGCGGTCAACTTGCTGGTGATCCCGCTCGCCCCTAATCCACGTGGATGTGCACGTAGGCGTTCTCGGGGCTGTGGTCGCCGGAGTCGTTGACGGAGCGCACGAGTAGGGTGTACTCGCCGGGCTCTTTGGGCTCCCAGTCAAACGTCCAGGTGAGGTTCTGGTAATCGTTGGTGCCGGGCGTCTCGTAGCGCGTCCAGTTTTGGCCGTCGTCGAGGGAAAACTCAATCGCCGAGATGGAGTGGCCGAAGTCGTAAGCCGTGCCCGTAAGCGAGACGGTCTTGCCAACACTGGTGTAGATGGGTGCGATCATGAGGCCCTCCTTGGGTCGTGCGTGTGTTGTGCTGCGTATCTTACCAAGCGCGTGCCAGCTCCTCGACGGTGCTCGCGCGGGCAATTTTGCCGAAGTCGGCGCTTGTGCCCAGACGGTCTTCGAGCAGCACCGCCGCTTCCATCATCGCATACGAGCTCATGGCAAGGTCGAGCCTGAGGCGAGCGGCGGGAGACGGCGGTTCGGGCAAGTCAAGAACCTGCTGCAATACATGTTGGGTGATAGTCAGGGTCTCATCGGCGTTCATGCATGTCTCCTGAGGAGTTTTCCGGCGGGGCTGAGGGGCGGCGGCTCGCATGACACCTCAACGTGTTCGATCCGTGCGCCGTCGGGCGTTTGCACCGAGCGGGCGAAATCAATCGCGCTGTGCTCGCCGTCACGGCCCATACCGTCCCGCAGGACAAGTCTGCATGCGAGCACAACTTGACCGCTCCGCTTGTCAGGCATGCCGTACACGAGCGCCTGTGCGATCGCGGGGTGGGCCCCAAGGGCGCGTTCGAGGACCTCGGGGGCAACCATTGTGCCGTCTGCCAGCACAATTACGTCGTCGAGGCGGCCGTCCACATAGAGGAACCCGTCCTTGTCGATATGGCCCACATCGCCCGTGTGCAGCCAGCCGTCGCCCGCGATGCGCGCCGCCGTGAGCTCGGGCCTTCCCAGATAGCCCGCCATGACGTTCGCTCCGCGCACGAGGACCTCGCCGCTCTCGCCCGTGCGTATCTCGTTGCACCTCAGCGCAATGCCGCAGCTGCCGTCTTTGTGCCAGCTGTCGCGGTTGACGCTGGCGCAGGGCGAGCATTCGGTAAGTCCGTAGCAGCCAAACGCCTCGATGTCATGGACGCGCAGGCGCTGCGTCACGCTTGCCGCAAGCCCGGCGCCTCCGCAAAGGATCTTGCGCAGGCTGGGGAGCTTGTATGTGCCCGCGTCAAGCAGGTCGGCAAGTATCGCCGCGGCGCGCGGGGGCAGGCTGAGCGCAGTGGGTGCCATGCGGGGCAGCTCGGCGACAAAGGTCGCGCTTGCATGGGGCACGGCGATGGTGCTGCCCGTGACAAGCGGCGCAAGCAGGTCGCAAACCAGGCCAAACGCATGGGTGTAGGGGAGAAGCTTCGCGTAGCGCCCGCCCCGGGCAAACTCATAAAGCTCCAGGCCGGCCGTCAAGTCGGCGAGCAGCCCGGCCTCGGTGAGCATGACTACCTTGGGGTCGCCTGATGTGCCCGAGCTTGCCGCGAGCGTGCATACGTCCCCAGGCACGTCTGCTAGCTGGGCCTTTTGCCCCTCCGTCAACCCACAGAGCACCGCACAGCGCCCCGACGAGACAACGGCCAGGTACCGAGCGGCGAATTGCACGGGGTCGGCGTCCAGGACCTCTACGAAGCGCCCTTCGCCAGCCTCGTCCATTTCCATGCGTTCGCGCGCAATGTGTTCGACAAGCTCATGGTAGGAAACTGTCTGCTCATCTGCGGTTTCGAACGCGATGGAGCCGCCCCACGTCGCGTCAATGTATGCAACAAGCTCGGCAAACGATGCAAAGCGCGGGGCATCGTAGAGGGGATACGGCCCGCCGAATACCTTTTGGCCGGTACTGTTCGGGCACGCATGTGCAGGGCAGCAACCGGCAACAGCCTCGACCCCGTCGACCCCGCCGCCCTCGTCGCCCCCGATTGCCGTCCCGCCTGCACCCGCCTCGAGCACCTCTCCGTCGCTCATCGCGCCTCTCCTCCACGGCCCTGCGATCCCAGCAGCCTGCCCAGGCCTTCCTCATAGGCCTGCTTGGTCAGTGCCAGAATGTGGCAGTCGTGCCAGGCGCCTCCCAGATAGCGGTACTCGCGCATCACGCCCTCTTCCACAAAGCCAGCCGAGAGGTTACTGCGTAGGCTTTCCTCGTTGTAGCCATATACCAGGGCATATATCTTGCGTAGGGGATAGGCGGCAAACAGGTCGCCCATAAAGCGCGCACCCATGAGGCCGGCCGCCCCACTGCCGCGCCACTCGGGGCGCATGTACACGCATACCTTACAGTGCAGGTCAAACGGGTGGTAGTCGTAGGCAAAGGTGAAGCCGGCCAGCTCCCCCGTCTCCTCGTCGGCAATCACGCGAAACTCGTGGTAGTTGCCGCGCATGTTGCCGTCGAGCCACTCGCTGAATTCGACAAGCGTGGTGATAGGCACGCGCTGGGCGAACAAAGCTTGCTCGTACGGGTCGCGGTACAGCTCGAACATAAGTGCCGTGTCCCGCTCGGGGTCGAAGGCGCGAAAGCTAAGGCCGGCCATGGGTTGCTACTTCCTCTTGTACGAACGTGCCCTGGCGGATGCGTCGTCGCGGGTGGGCGAGCGCAGCCAGGCGCTGGGGTTGTCGGCCTTGCGTGCACCGCTGCCGGCACCGCCCTTCGCGACTATTCCCGATCCCTTGGAGCGGGCCGCTGAGGACGACTTGTGTTTCGATGACTCGCTGACGCTATATTTGCTGGCTTCTTCGTCGCTCATGGTTGTCTCCTGTTTACTTGCGCTTGTCCTGGTAATTCACCGACTCGGGGCGCAGGAGCGTGAAGTCGATGAGGGTGTAGTCGGCGCGCCAAGTGGCGTACGTGTCCTTGTCTGCGCTGCTGCCGTACTGGATAAGGTCGATTGCCTCGTTGCCCTCGTAGTACCACATACCACCCACGTTGTACACGAGCTGCGGGTCCCAGCCCAGGTAAAGCAGCAGCTGCTTGGTGAAGCTGGCATAGCCGGCGCCGCCGCAACACAGGAAGATTGGTTTGTCTTTCGGGAACAGGTCGCGCAGGATGTTCAGCGACTCCTTGTAGTTGGACTTCACGCTGAGAAGCTCGCCCTCTTCGCTCCACTCGCAGGTGAAGAGCGTCTCGTCCTCGTAGTATTCCGTTACGGGAATGGGCGCCATGGTGGCGAGGTGGGGGTAAGGAACCATCTTGAAGCCGGGCAGCACCGTCGAGGCATAGGGGTCCTCGTCGATGTCTTCCCAGCGAGCCGGGTCAAAGATGAGGCGCATGTCGCGATAGACTACGTCGGGGCGTCCCAGCCACTCGTCAATGGTGGTCATGTTGATGTTCTTGTCCACGCCGAACTGGTCGTTCGGGTCGGGCTCTGCGGGAGGAAGCGGCGGCAGGTCGTCCGGGCAGGCCGAATCCGCCTCAGTGGTGTCTGCTATTGCCGTCGCCGCCTGCGTGCCGAACGCCCCCATCCACGCTCGGGCGCCCGCAGCGAGTGCCATGCCGACAAACGCCCTGCGTGAAAGCGCGTTTTCCTTCATATGAACCGATCGATTCATCAGGTCCCCCTCATCCGAATCTTGCCGGATACTACATAGGCGCATAGTAAACCGTACCCCTAGGTGAGGGTCAACGGGCATTCCAATTCGATTGCGGGTTGAGAGACTGTGGGTTGAGAGGGGCGGTTGGTTGCGCGTGCCTTGTCTTGTTTGCGCTCACGTATGCGCAGGTCCGCCTGTACTTCCGCTCGTCAGTGCCTTTTCTTACCCCAGCATCTCCCTCAGCCGCCCGCACTGCTCGGAAGTGAGCTTCAGGCCGCGGAGCACGTATGCCTCAAATGAGCCGTAGCGCTTGGTGGCTTCGTCGAAGAAGGCCTCGAGGTAGCTTTCGCGCGCTTCAAGGAACGACATGAGAATGGCGTGCTCCTCAGCCGTCATGCCCTGCGAAAGGTCGGCCGCCTCCCGCGCAATGGCCTGGGCGTTGATCGAGTTCGTTGTGAGGTAGTCGGCCATGATGTAGTCGTGCGAGTAGCCCGCGATGCGCAGCGCGCAGGCGCACAGCACGCCCGTGCGGTCCTTGCCGTTCTTGCAGTGCACGAGCGCGGGGCCTCCCTGGGCGGCGATGGAGCGCAGCACCGTGCCGATGAGGGGATAGTCGCTTGCGTAGCGGCGGTAGTTGTCGCACATACGCTGCTCGGGTGCGCCATATTCGCCGATGACGCCGTGCACGAGACGCGAGTGAGCGTCGCGCTTCTTGTGGCCATCGCGCGGCTCCACTGCCAACATGCGCACGCCCGGAAGGGCGGGCTCGGGGCTTACGGCCACCTCGCGCGCCCCGCGGATGTCGTAGACCGACTGGATATCCAGCACGTTTACCAGCGTAACTGCCTCTTGGGGCGTGATATCGGCCAGCTCGCGTGAGCGGAAAAGCACGGCGTCTTCCAAGCTGTGGTTGCCCACCGGCCGCAGGGCCATGCTGCCCCACACGGCGGCGCTGCCTTGGGCGCGCGCGGGCAGCACGTCGAAGGTGAACGACTCCACGGTCATGGCGGGCTCGGCCGTGCGCGAAAGGGCCCGCGCGCGCAGCTGGTAGCGGCCGGGCGCCTGGGGCGTGTAGGTGAAGTTCCAGCTCAGGCCCAGCTCCGTGCGTGCGCCGTTGCACGGGAAGTCCGTCCAGGTGGTCCCCATGTCAAGGGAGAGCTGCACCGCGGCCACGCCGTGTTCGAAGTCATCCACATAGCCCTCGAAGCGGATGGGCTCGCCCACGTAGTTGAACCGAGCGGGTGAGGTGTTTGAGCTGGTTGTTTGCGTGGTCATGGCTGGCTGACTTTCTTGTGTGTGGCGGGCAGCATGATGCGAGGACCGCGGCAGCGCTTCTTGGCCCCGGCATGTCCGCGGGCCATTCTAGCATGAAGGCGTTTGTGATTATCAAGGGCGAGGTCTTGCATACTGTGCCGCATGCTGTATATACTGTGCTTAGTGAGTATACACACTAGGTACGTTAAATCGTCGCCCCGGGACGCTGGGCGCGGCGACGGGAGAGCTTATGGACATCATTATCTCGAACTCGAGCGACAGGCCCATATACGAGCAGATAACCACGCAGATAAAAGACTCCATCGTGTCCGGCGAGCTTACGGCCGGCGACCAGCTGCCGTCGATCAGGGCGCTGGCGAACGACCTTGGCATCAGCGCCATCACCACCAAACGTGCCTATGCCGATCTCGAGGCTGCAGGCTTTATCGAGACCGTGCAGGGCAAGGGCTGCTTCGTGGCGGGCGTCAACCGGGAGTTTCTCCGCGAGGAGCGCCTGCGCCGCGTGGAAGAACTGCTTGTGCAGGCTGCACGCGCGGCCGGCGTGAGTACCTCGGAGCTGCGCGAGATGTTCGACCTGGTTGTGG
>UQBS01000014.1 GCA_900539345.1 uncultured Coriobacteriaceae bacterium
TTAACCGAGATTCCCCGTGTCATCTGGGAATCTATCTAAATATCACCCACACAAACTGGCGAAGAGCCCTATAAGTCCGTGATTTATGTCCTGGTATGGTCCGCGATCGTCAAGACGGGTGTGACCGCAGCTCTAAGCCTCTTTGCTTCGCCCGAACTCCAGGGCCTTATCGCCGTCCTGTCGGTGCCAGTGATGCTCCTGTGTTTCCGACTCTGCCGCTCCTGGTTGGACGCCGCAGAGCACACCCCCGATCTCATGGAGCTCCAGAAGGACTCTGGCCTAGACAAAGGCATGCTCTACGCCCTTGTCGCCATCATCCCCACGATGCATGCCCTTACCAGGGCGTTGAGCAACATGGGATTCTGGGGAAGCGAGTACGAAGCCTTCGACCTGCTGTCTGGGCTGGAGATTGTCGTCGTGGCCACTCTGGTCGTAGTGCTGGCGCGCTATACCCTCGTGGAACAAGCCGGATCCGCCTTGGCGGTAAGGTTTCTGCCTCCGCTGATGGTGATGGCCGCTGGACTCATTTTCTTCGTACAGCCACTTTCCGGTGTTATGAGCGCGTTCCCGCAGATTGGTCACCCTGTTTTCACGTTCTTTGACCTGTTCTCCCAGCTGTTCGACAGGCTTTTTATCGTGGTCGCCGTGCGCGCCATGCCAATCCATCCCTATCGCGCACAGGGCGCCGAGGGCCTCGTCTACACGGTTGCCGCCATCGCCTTTGCGGCGGTCGTCCAGATGGGAGAAGGCGCCGTCAGTCTATTGGTAAACCTCGTGTTCTTGGTACTGATTGGATTGGCCGCACTAGCACTTTGGCGTTACCAGGGAGAATACCAGTCACCTTCGACGGAGAGCTCCCAGACTCTCTCTTTCGCGTCACCGAACACAAGGCAGATTGCAGAGTCGTACGGCCTCTCGCCTCGAGAAACCGAGGTGTTCGACTTGCTCGTCCGTGGCCGTAGCCGCTCCTTCATCCAGGCGGAGCTTTTCATGGCGGAGGGAACCGTGAAGACTCACGTCTCCCACATCTACCGCAAGCTGGGTGTGGCCAACAAACAGGAGATGATCTCTCTCTTCCAGGCATTGGACGAGCAATGCGAAGAACGTCGGTAGAGCATTGAACAGGTGCCTGTCCCCTGTTCACGTGATGGCCCACCCACTCCGCACGGCCGAACGGCATGGGGTTGAATCTCTCGGACGGTTACAATGTCAACGAGCACGCCTGCTATTCCACGTCAGGAGGACCCCATGAACACCGACAGCTCGGTGACGCTGACACTGGCTCTTTATTTCATCTGTATGTCTTTGCAATCGTGCAGTCGTTCCTCGCCCATGGCACCGCGTACCGCAAAACGAAGGCAACCGGAGACAACGGCGTGTCGCTGTTCAGCTGGATGCTGCTGTACATCCTTGCGGCACTCGTTCTTTACATGCCGCGGCTACGCACGCGGCAGACTGAAGTCATTAAAAACCGAAGGGGCCGACCCCGGGCGAACTCCGGAGCCAGCCCCTTGGATGCAGTCCTACCTATGCCGCCCCGTTCTTGGGGCGAAGTTCAATCACCGCTAGATGTCCAGGTCGGGGATCTCCGCGTTGGCATCGCCACCGGCGGCGTTGATGCCCGCGATGCGGCCGAAGGTCACGCAGCGGCCGTGGCCGATGCCGGGCACGTAGGTGGGGTAGTCGCCGGCGCCGAAGAACTCACCAGCGGAGGAGCCGCAGACGTAGAGGCCCTCGATGGGCTGGTCCTCGGAGTCGAGCACGTGGCAGTCGAGGCCGGTGCGCAGGCCGCCGCAGGCGGTGAGCAGGTCGGCCTCGAGCTTGCCGGCGTAGAAGGGAGGCTCGAGGATCTTACCCATGACCTCGGGGCGCTTGCCGAAGTCGAGGTCCTTGCCCAGGTCGCAGAGCTCGTTGTAGCGCTCGACCGTCGCGACGAGGTTCTCGGCGGGGACGCCAATCTTCTCGGCGAGCTCCTCGAGCGAGTCGGCCGCGAAGGTCTTCCCGTCGGCGATCTCGCCCTCCAGCACGATTTTCTGGGCCTCGAGGTTGTACTCGCCGCCCACAGGCTGGGTGAGCTGGCCCCACTGCAGGCCGCCGCCCAGGTTGTTGTCGATCTGCTCCTTCACCTGCTCCAGGCCGTGGCAGTCGTAGATGCAGTAGGCCTCCTTGTGGGTCTGGAGGGCCTTGGTGACCGACTTGGACTGGGTGTTCACGTCCTCGTTCTTGAAGCGCTTGCCCTCCCAGTTTACGTGCAGGAAGCCGTACGAGGCCGCGCCGAAGTCGAGGTGCATGACGCAGGCGTGGGGCTCGGACTTCTGCATGGCGCCGCCGGCCCAGATGGCCTGGGAGAGCAGGTCGCCGGTGTTGCAGCCCGGCGGCATGTACCAGCGGGCGTCCATGGCGTAGGCGGTCATGGGAGCGTAGTAGTTGAGCATGTCGTCGTTGCCCGAGTAGTCGCCGGCGGCGATGACGACGGACTTGGCGTTGATCTGCGCGTAGGAGCCGTCGTCCAGGCTCACGACGGCGCCGGTCACGGGGCCGTCCCCGTCGCGCAGGAGCCGCTCGGACTTGGTGGACCAGCGAATCTCCCCGCCCTTCTGGGCGACGATGTCGTACAGCACGGGCATGAGCGCGGCGTTGCCGTAGACGTCGCCCACACCCGCCCCCTGGTAGAACGTGAAGTTGACGGTCTCTTCGTACTTGCCGGCCTGGTAGAAGATGTGCGTCACCGGGTACTCGGTGTAGTCGGGGCCCTTGTAGTAGCCGTTCCACAGCAGCGCCTCCATGCCGTTGGCGGCGGCCAGGTCGTACAGCCAGTCGAAGCACGCGCCCGACTTGTGGGCGAACTCCCACAGCAGGGGCTCCTTGACGCGGCCCTGGGCCCAGTTGATCCAGCGGCGCACGACGTGGCCGTAGTCGGGCTCCTCGAGGAGGCCCTGCTCGACGAGGGCCTGCTGCACCTTCGTGTGGAAGCCCGCGATGTGCACGCCGCGGCCCACGGGGGCCTCACCGCTCGTCTTGTCGATGGTGATGACCTTGGCCCCCTCCTCGAGGGCTGCGATGGTGGCGCAGACTCCCGCGAGACCGGCGCCGATGACGAGGACGTCCGTGTCCTCGGTGGAGACGATCTTGTCGGCGGGGATCGGCTCGGGCGCGATCTCCCAGGAATGCAGGCCGGCCGCGTCGGGGCCGCAGGCCTGCCCGTTGGGGCCGACAGGCATCTCGGCCGCGGCCTCGCCGGCAATCGCTGTGCCCACCGTGCCCGTGACGGCCGCCGCCGTCGCGATTGCGCCGCTCGCCGCGACAAAGTTACGCCTAGAGATGTTGCGCTGCATGGTGTTTCCTCCTAACGTCGCTTTCCCCTGTTTCGGCGGGCAACACGCCGCGGCACCCTGCGAACTCGGCCCGGACAACCCGTCGACGCCATCGACTCTAGCCGTGGGGCGAGCTCCCCCGCTTCCCTTGCAACGGGGGACACCGGGGGCCTTTCCATCCCCTCCCCCGTTCCAGGGGAGGCGGGGAATCGTATTTCAACTGGGGTGTCAATGTAATAGACTGATTTTGTCACTTCACCGGAAACAACGCGCTTCATTTGCAGCGGGAGCTTGGGGGACGGTTGCTCATGCCTTTGAAACGAGCGGGCATCATCGAACACGCCATTCAGCCTCAGTCGCTTGGCTTCGCCGCCCATTGGGCGTGGATCTGGTGCGTCTTCTGGAGCTCCCTGTTTTACTCGGAGGGCGAGGCCATGCTTTCGGACAGTTTCCGCATGGCCGGTTTCGCCCAGATCGAGCCGCTGTGGGTCGTCTCTCTTTTGAGCAACGTCGTCTGCATGGCGTTTCTGATCGGCTTGCTGCACAGGCACAAGACCCTCGCCGAGATCGACGTGCTCCCCTGGGTGGCGGCGGGCCTCACCTGCGTGGGAACCGCGATGCTGGGCGGGTCCGTGCTCGGCCTGCTCCGCCCCGCGGCCGTCGCCCTCTACGTCGTCGGCGCGGTCCTCACCGGCCTGGGCAGCGGCGCCGTCGTCCTCCTGTGGGGCGAGCTCCTCGCCGCCGAGGGCTCCAGGCGGACGATTTCGACCTTCATCTCCGCCCTTGTGAGCGCCTCGGTGTGCTACCTGGTCATCTCCCTGCTCCCCCGCAGCGTCGCCCAGTTCCTGTGCGCGCTCCTGCCCCTGGCAAGCATGGGGCTCTACCGCATCGCGAGGCGCAACGACGCGCCTCAGCTGCGCCAGCAGCAGAGGCGCAGGCCGCCCCGAGTCGCATCCCACTTCCCCAAGCGCCTTGTGCTCATCGCTCTGTTCTTCGGCTGCTCGTTCGGCGCGATGAAGGGGCTCATGTCGCCGATAACGGCGCAGTGGATCAACGTGCGAGACCTCCTCAACATCGTCGGCATCGTGGCGGGCGTCGTCGCTCTTCACCTCAGCACCAACGTGCTGCGGCTCGACTTCAACCACCTCACCTACCAGGTCGCTCTGCCGCTCATGGCGGCCGGGTTCCTCTTCCTGCCGTTCCATGAGCCGGCCTCCGTGATTGGGACCGCCGTGCACCAATGCGGCTACCAGTACTTCTACATCGTGCTGTGGTCCACATGGCCCGTCATCGCCGCAGAGGGCGACATGCCCGCCGGGCTCCCGGCGGCCTGGAGCATGCTTGCCATCCAATTCGGCCAGTTCGCTGGGTCGATGGCGTCGGCCGCGAGCACGCCCCTCTTTTCCAGCGACCTCTCTCGCGCGGTGCTTTCCTCCTGGGTCGTGTTCGCGATTCTGCTCGTCGCCCTCTTCGTCTTCGGCGACAAGACGGCGACGACCGGATGGGGGTACGCAAAGCCCGGAGACGAGGGCCACGAGGGCGTCGACCTGACGGCGGCGACAACTCGCCTAGCAAATCAGGCAGGCCTTTCCCCACGAGAGGCCGAGGTCTTCGCGCTGCTCGCGCGCGGCCGCACGCGCAGCTACATCGGAAACGAGCTCGCCATCGGCGAGGAGACGGTCAAGAGCCACGTGAAGGGCATCTACCGAAAAATGGGCCTTCACTCCCAGCAAGACGCGATTGACCTGCTCGACGAGGAGTGTGCCCGCCAGCCAAATGGACTGCTAGACAAGGACGCCTAAAAGACGAGATGGCTCCAGACTCGGCTTCCCAGGTTTCGGCCGCTTTCGCCTCCCGACCTTGCGAGCCCACGCGTGACGGCACCGTCCCACGAAAAGGCCGCCCGTCGTGCGGCGCAGGGGGATGTCCACACGACGGGCGGCCGGTAAAAGCCGGGTTTTGTTTGACCGATTCTCTCTGTTAACCCACCGTTGACATAGTGGCCTGCTCCTCCCAATACTCCCAGAAGGGCTTAAGGCGCCGCCGCGAGGGCGGCCCGATCCGACATCAACCTCACGGGCCGCGAACTCGAGCGCCTCTCCTGCTCGGATCACTCGAACCAGACAAGACGGCGACAACCGGATGGGGCACGCAACTCGGCGCAGGCCCTCAACGACAAGCCGGAGAGCATGTCCTTGTGCATATCGCCCCCGTCTCCCTGAACCGACGGGGGCATCCTACGGGCGGGGGCGGACAGCTTATGTCAACGGTGCGCTAACAGAGAGATTCAAATTCACATATGTAAGACATCGTGCTATAATTGTCCTACATTCGTCAAAGGAGGCAGCGATGAGCACAGCATCGGTAACCATCAGGGTCGACGAGTCCACGAAGCGGGCCGTGAGCGCCATAGCCGAGGACTTCGGCCTCGACATCTCGTCCATCACCCGTGCCTTCTACAAGCAGATCGAACGCGAGCAGAGGATTCCCCTGAGCCTCGAATACCCCAAGCCCAACAACGAGTCGCTGGAGTCCATCCGCGAGGCGGAGAAGATCATCGCGGAGAAGCGCCCGGGCTATGCCACGGCGGAAGAGATGTTCGACGCCATGGGGGTGTAGCGGTTGCTGAGGGCGGAGTTCACCCCGCAGTCAATCCGCCCTACCACACGGCGATATCCATGGGCTACGACGCCGAGACGTCCAACACTGCACTGCTCCATTTGGTGGAGTTCCTTGAGGCGAGAATGCCGGCCACCTAAAAACAGTTACCGTCGCCGACGCAGAGCGGGCTTCCTTCCCATGGGAGCACCAAACAAGCCCAACGACAAGAAATGTGCCGCAGTCCCCCTTGCATGTCTTGGACGCGAAAATACACCGCTACAGAAAGCGGAACGCGCCCCAAAACGCAGGCCCCTTACCACCAACAATCGGTTTCGGCGACTTTGCTTCTAAGAAAGTCCCCTAGCAGTCCCGCTGCGGGGTTAACATCGCCGCACGTAAGGGCAACAGTCGAGGGAACGATAAGCTCCGGCGAAAAGTGCTTCACGAGACGTTCTGTTCGCAGGTCAACGCCGGGCATCCCGAACATCGGTTCATCGGCGATGATGATATCGCCAGCACCGACTTTGTTGAGCAAGAAATCTTCGAGCGAGTCGCAGTAGCGCTCGTCCAGCGAAATGCCGATGCCAAACTTTTTTTGCAGGTTTTCCATGGTCGAAACCCATGACTCGCTCTTTTGGTTGGCGGGGATGCAGACCTTTCGTCCATCCAAATCGCCAACAGATATCTGGTCGAGCGCACACAGGGGGTCATCCGCGTCGATCCAGGCCACGATCTCCAGGGAGGCGTAGGCCACCAGGTCTACCGAGCGCGTCTCCGACACAATGCGCGTTCCCGCATAGGCGCAGTCGGCACCCCCCGAAAGCACGTCAACGTACCCATCGGTTTCGCACCACGGCATAAGCACCGTCTCGATGCTGGGGCACAGCGAGCAGAACTCGCGGATATACCCCAGCAGGGGCCGGGCATATTCGCGCCGAGGCGCGCGAATCCTGATGGTGCCCTCCATCGTGCGATGCAGATTGGCAAGCTCCTCCATAGCCGAGTCGTACTCTCCCACAATCGCCTTCGCCATCTGGAGAAACCGTTGACCCCCGGCGGTAAGCCTAACCCCCGTTGACCCAAACGAGCACCGCTGAACGAACACCGTCCCGGCCTCTTTTTCGAGCGCCTTGATGTGGTTTGAGAGCGCGGGCTGGGTGAGGCACATGTATCGGGCGGTTGCGGTGAAGTTGAGTCTTTTGGAAAGCTCGATGAACTCCCTGAGATGGCTGATGTTCACTTCTTGCCCTCCGGATTCGAAGACTGCCCCCAATTAGACATATCCGTGTTCCGGAGCCAATGATACAGCACGGGGCGGCGGAACATAAGTCCACCACCCCGTGTGATTTCAACCTAGAGCAGTTTGAGTAATCCCGATGTAACCCACAAGCACTTAAGCTTGGGCAACCTCGAGCCTGCCCAGATCGAAGGTATGGTTAATCGCATCGACATCGACTTCGCTCGTAGCTGTCGCATCCATGCCCAGCGCGTCCTTGACCGCCGCAAAGAGGGCTTTGGAGGTGACGGTGGCACCGGTCACAACGTCGGTCTCGACAACCTGCTCCTCCACCAACCGGTCGCACAGCACGGCCAGGGCCTTGGTGCCGATGCCGGGCGTCTCGTTATGGTAAAGGGGCTTGATAGAGGTCACGACGTCACCGTCGACAACCACCTTTACCACAAGGTCGCCGCCGATACCGCTGCCCACGCCGATAAGCTCGTTGTCGGCCTCGGGCTCGAAGACGGGACGGTGGGCAACGAAATCGGGACCAGCGCCCGCACCGCAGCGGAAGGCGTCGTCTTTTTCGGCGGCCGCCGAGGTGCCGGCCATCTTGCCCGTAAAGAAGCACTCGCCTATGTTGCCACCGCCGTTGTAGATGTCGCAGTAGAAGGAGCCGAACTCACCGGCGCTGAACAGGTGGGGGATCGCAACGCCGCGGGGAGTCACCACTTCGCAGGCGGTGTTGCGGCGAGCGCCGCCCTGGGTGTTGGTGTTGGTGGGACGCATGGGGAATCCGTAGTAGGGACCGTCGCCAATAGGCGTCAGGTACTCGGCAAGACGGCCGCACACCGGGTCGTAGCCGTCGGCGCAGAACTGGTTGTACTGCACAACCTGCGCGGCAAGGCCGTCGGGGTCGATGCCGCAGATCTCCGCAAGCTCCTCGATGGTGTCGGCCTTCACGACCCATCCGGCCTCGATCTCGTCTACCATGCCGTCGCTCCAGACATAGTAGGGCTTGCCGCCCAGGCGCGCGGCCTCGTCGAAGATGCACCAGCAGTTGTCGGGCACGTACATGGTCCTGTAGGTGCCGCCGTAGTTGATGTGGCCGTGACGGGGCACGTAGGTCTCGTTAACAAAGCGCTTGCCCTCGCCGCCCACGATGATGCAGCTGGAAGCCGGGAAGCCGGTAAAGCAGGAACCGGGCACGTTGGAGCAGGTCAGGTAGGCCTGGGCGTTGTTGGTGAGGGGGCTGATGAAGTTGACGTCGGAGCCCGAAAGGGTGCTCATGTGCCACAGGTCGGCGCCCACCTCGATGGCCATCTTCACGCCGTCGCCGGTGTTGTACATGGCGCCCTTAGCGTGGGAGTCGGGCTGCTGGCAGAAGTTCTCGAGCATGGCCGGGTTGTTCTCGAAGCCACCCAAGGCCATGACAACGCCGTTCACCGCATGGACGTTATAGCGCTGGCCGTCGTGCTCAATCACCACGCCGATGACCGCCTTGGAGTCGCGATCCTGGATGAGCTCGACCACCGGAGAATCGCTCCAGAAGGTGATGCCCTCCTGATTCAGCACCACCTCGTGAACGAACTTGTAAAGCTGGCTCTCCCAGCTACCACGATATACAAGGCAGCGAGCGCTCTCGCTGCCCTCGAGCTCGGAGTATTCGGGAAGAGGGAGGAAAACCAGGTCATCGGGGGTTGCACCGTGGTCGAGCATCCACTGATAGTTGGTAGAAAGCCCGTCCACAAGGCACTCGATAACCTCGTCAGACTGGTCGGTATAGAGGCCGCGGAGATTCTTATAGTATGTGATGCAGGTCTCGCGGTCGGCCGGGTCGGGGCTCAGGCACAGCTGGGCGGCGTAACGGGAGTTGCCACCCTCGTGGTTGAGCGGGGCCTTTTCGGCCAGAAGAACGTTGGCGCCGGCCTCGGCTGCCGCCAGCGAGGCGGCGGCACCGGCAAAGCCAAAGCCCGCCACCACAACGTCGTACTCGGCGTCCCAAACAATCTCGGTGCCGGCCTCATCGGCAAAGGCGGCAGCAGCAGGCATGCAACCCGCAGCCGCAACCGCTGCAACTTTGAACATATCGCGACGTGAAACAAGCATGGAGTTCCCCTTTCTGTTGTTTCGTTCTCTTCTCAGACCTCAGACGGCCTCCCCTGGGCCGTCACCGCAATACTAGAAAACGGCTGCCGAATGAGAAAAATAACGAATGCAGCAGAGAGGGCAACGAATGCGCATGCACCGATACGCGTTTCGTATCGGCCGATGAAGGAAAGACATGAGGGGGCGCACCTTACGCCCCCCATGCACCGGACCCCCACGAGAAAGCGCAGCAGTCAAATTGCAGGGTGTTCCCTCAACGCAAGGGGTCCGACCCCGGCGCAGTGCCAAGGCCGGACCCCGTGCGAAGAACCATAGGAATCAGAAGCCGAAGCGCTCATCCCCGAGCGTGCTGCTCGGGTTCGAAAGCCCGCACACCGGGGCTTCTCCGCTGCCCAACCGTTACCGGGGCCCTTTTATCCCCGAGCGGCCACCTTACCGGCAATGCGCCCAAAGGTGATCGTTCGGCCAGCTGCGCCGCCCGTCAGCGTGTTGGGGTAGCTGCGGTCGAAGTAGTTGCCCGAGTCGTTGCCGACCACAAACAGACCCTCGATTGGCGTTCCGTCCGCACGCAGGGCGCGGGCCTCCGCGTCGATGCGGATGCCGTCGAGCGTGCACAGGAGCACGCCTGTGTTGCGCACGCCGTAGAAGGGCGGCGTCGCAAGAGGCAGCAGGCGGAACGGCTCCTTGCCAAAGTCCTCGTCCATCCCAGCTAGGCAAGACCCAGATCCTTGCAAGCTGCGTTCGCAGCAACATATCCCGTCGTGCAAGCAGCACCCTGCCCCGATCCTCCATGCAGCCCATAGGGATAGTCGTTAAACTGCATGGAACCGTTATCGATGCCGCACACAAACAAGCCCTTGATGGGGAGATCGTCGTGTCCGATCGCCCGCGCCTCATAATCTCCTCGCACGCCGCCACAGGTGCTATAGGCGCAAGCCTCGACCTGAACCGCATAAAATGGCTTCTTTTCTAGAGGCGTCATGAGCGCGGGGTCGGCTCCAAGGGGGTCATGAGAGCCGTCCCCCTTCGCTCTATTATTGTAGTCTTCCATCGTTGCAGCCAATGCTTCCGAGTCAACCCCCATAAGCTCGGCAAGCTCCTCGAAGCTATCGGCCTTCCAAACAAAGTCGCTGCCTTCAACCAAGGATCGGAACTCTCCGCTCCCAACACCCATGAAGGCAACGAACTCATTGAGTTTATCCTCGCCCTCGTAGGCTTCAACATGCGCCTCATCGAACAAGGTAAAGACCTTCGACTGAGAGGCGATTGCCGTGTTGAGGCGGGAGGTGTCGGCGTCTTCTGCAAGTGTCTCGTTGTAAAAGCGCACGCCGCTCTGATTGACCATGGGGAGCGTTTTGCCTATTTCTAGCGGATACCGATAAGAGGGCGGCCACTGAGTGAAAATCGACAGCATGCTACTCCAACTTTCTCCGCACGCCTTCGAAAGTCCGTACATTACCGCAGACGGCGCCTGGGGAAGCGCGCCTGCCGTCAGCGCCATATTGATACCGTCGCCATCTTGACCATCGGCCCCCAGAAATACAACTCGTTCACTAGGAACGCGAAGCCGCTCGGCGCACATTTCCGGGTTTTTCCCGAATCCACCCGTAGCGAGCACCGTCGCTTTGGCATTAATGCGCACGAGATCGCCGCCGCTCTTTGCGTAAACACCCCCAACTCCCTCATTGTCGAGAATGATGTTCACGGCAGGAGACTCTAGGCGAAAATCCAAATTATCGAGCGTCTCCCCATAGGCCCAAAGCGGCTTGAGCATACCCTCGCCGTTGTTTACCCAATTGCCTGCCTCGTCAAAGCAGCTCAGAAGGGCACCCTGGCCACCAGTTGACATCGAAGCCCCATGGCTTATGGCCCAATCGAGGGCTTCTCCAGAATTGTCCAGGTAGCACCAAATCCCTGGTGCATAAGCACCCCAATTGTGCCACTGCATGTAAGTTTCGAACTCGGCCTGCAAGTCTGTGGGCCCCTGCGCATCAAGCTGCTCTTGAGTGTTGTACGCAAGCGTACCTTCCGTTATCGTTGAAGTTCCTCCCTTGAGACTTGTCTTCTCAAGCCAGATTACACGAGCACCAAGCTCAGCTGCTCTAATGGCGGCATAGGTTCCAGCGGATCCTGAGCCGCACACTACGACATCGCACTCCTCCGTGCGGGCCACATCCCCTTCATCCACTTCGACAAGCCGCGAAGAAAGAGGGCGATCTGCGCCCTTATGCGTACTGGTGCCCGATGCGTCGGTATCAGTCGACGGCAGGCCACCATTTGAAGGAGCGCCTTCCGCGAGGCCGACCGCTGCCATGCTCGCACCAAGTACTCCACCCCCAACAATAAAATCTCTGCGCAATATCCGCTTGTCCATTTTTGATCCTCCTCTTTCCTAACTGAGTTATTGCATGTGCGATTTTGGGCTCATGGGCCATCGCCCAACTCGTCTATCGACAAAACGTTGACGGCGCCTATTCGAAATCGCACTTACGCATGAAAACGCAGGTATTGGATTTTGAGGATGCAGATTGAGGTTGATTGCAGGCAAAGAAGGGTTGAAAAAACGATTGATGAAGCGCATTGCGCACTTCAAGCTATTCCTCGCCTCCGCACTCCACTTCCTCAAAGTGCGATTACCTCGGGTTTTCCAGGCTTAATCGGTATAAAATAGACCGAGAGGCAGTTCTATCATGCGAAACCATTCGGGAGGTCGAACGTGGCCAAGGCAGTGACGGTAAATCAGATTCGCAACGTGCCTTTTGCTCTCGCTCTGGCTTTTGCTTGCGCTTGGATGCTCGACCCTTCTGCTGCAATTCCGGCAGGATTCGCTTCACTCGTATCCTTTTCCCAATATCCCCATCTCCTTGTAACGTCGCTCGCATTCGGCGTCTTGGCCCTGTTTCACCGCCAAACCAGCACTTTCCTCAGCAGTAAGGCGTTCGTTGTTGCCTCCTGCTCACTGTGCTTTCTCGGTTTTTTTGGCGCCTGGGCGTGCTCATTGCAGTCGGAAACTTTCCAGGGAGTTCTACCCTTCGCTTGTCTTTGCGTAACGGCGCTCTGCCGAGCCTCTCTGCTCATCTCGTGCCTCAAGGCACTTGCGGGGCTCCCCCTCGTCGACTGCCTTTTAACGCTCATTGCTTGGCAGTTTTTTGTAGGCATACTGCGGGCACTCTCCACTTTGCTTCCGCCACTTGCCATATCCTGTATTGCGCCCCTCGCAATCGCCCTCTGCCTCACGAGAAAAACCTCTATTGCGCTCTGGCGCGAAAACCCTACGGCTACTTCGCCCTCAGAAGAGGCCGGCAAAATTGAGCCGCGCAGTTTCTTTCCCATTGCGCGCTTGCTGCTCATTTATTCGCTTATCATCTTCACCATTCAAACGCTACAAGGCTTTGCCCCCACGCCCGTAGCTAGTGTTTCCTACTTCGGGCTCTTTATCGCCATTGCGGTTACCTCAATCGCCCTCGCGGTAAACGGAAGAATCGTTCGCATCAAGCAGCTCTATGACGCATCGCTTGCCATTCTGGAATTGGCAATCATAGTTTTCGCTATAGGAGCTGGGTGTTCCTACGAAATTGCTTCGATTCTTCTCGATGCCTCCTATATGACTTTTTCGACATTCTTCTTCGCCATACTGTGCAATCTCTGCCAAAGAAGAGGAAACAACCCGGTCTTTGTTTTCTCGCTTGCCTATCTTGCAGAGCAACTCGCCGCTTTTCTAGGAGAAGCTTTCTCGGGCATGACAGGGCCTGGCGTGCATGCGTTGCCCCTCGTCCTACTCGCAGGATTAGGAGCCATTGCGTTCGTCTATCTTTCCCCTCTCAGAGATGGAAGTCTCGAGAGGAGCACCGATCCAGCAAAGGCGCAGTACGTCGATCCGGCACGTTACTACACCATACTCGCCGAAACCTGCACATCGGTTGCCATGCAGTGCTCTCTGACTAAGCGCGAGGGAGACGTACTCCTTCTCCTCGCCCAGAGAAAAACGTTAGCGCAAATTAGCGACGATCTGGCGGTAAGCCTCGCTACGGTGAAGACCCACACTCACAACATTTATAAAAAATTGGGTGTCCACAGCAAACAGGAGCTGTACCAGTTTCTTGGCCTGGAAAACCTATCCTATTCCGCCAAATCCTCCACGAAGCCCACGCGGTAGTTCTTGAAGATGACCTCGCCTTCCTCCTGGGTGGCGTCCAGGTTCACGTCAGCCTCGATGCGGAAGTCGCCGTCGGCGTTCTCGTCCAGGAAGACCTGGCGCACATGCCAGAGGTGCTGTTCGGCTTCGGGGCTCTCGTCGACGGAGAGGTAGGCGGCCGACCGCGCGTCACCGTCCAGGCGGATCTCGTTGTGCTCGGCGAAGTAGTCGTCGAGCGCCGCCTCCCAGGCGCGCTCACCGTGGCCCCAGTTCTCGTCCAGGTTCCCCAGCTCGCGGGTGTGTTCCACCAGATCGAAGCTCGGCCGTCGATAAGGCTATTCACTTACATACAACAAAGCGACGGCGGCAAGAGGGCTGCGTGCACCATCGTCGCGCACCGCGCGTACTTTGAGCTCATATATGCCGGGTTCTTCGGGCGCATACGAATACGTCCAATGCACGAGCAAATCGGGATTGGAATCGGAAGTATCGTATGAAACAAACGTCTCCCAATTATCAAAGGTAAACTCGAGGGCAACGATATGCCGCCCATAGTCATCGGCATATCCCTCATATGTGACAGTCTGCCCGACCTTGGCATACATGGGTGGGACCATAGCATTCCCCTCTCGTCAATTGAAACACGCCAGTTTGACTCGAGTCTAGCATCAAAACCGCCCCTCAAACGCCTACACCTCACTTTACCAGGCGGGTTAATGGGGGGTTATAAGGTGCCAATTGAATACCCCACCCCCGATACGGCACCATTTGACACCTAGTAATCCCGTTTTGTTGCAAATGCAACATCAAGTGGGGTCACCGGCGCTTTCTGCACACGTGCGTTACGCGCTGAAAACACGAGAGGGAATCGAGGAAAGGACGGGGCAATGAACATGAGGAAGACGCTCGTCACAGCGGGCCTGGGAGCGGTGGTCGCCCTCAGCTTCGCGGCGGCAGCCGCCATGCCGGTCTTTGCGGATGACGCAAACACCGACGCGAGGCTCGGCAACAACATCGGGTATGGTCAGGACGGCGGCACCACGCTTGACAATTATCCGGAATACGCCGAGAAGCTGACGTACGGCGAGAAGGTCGCGGCCAACGCGGAGGCCAACCAGCCCGCCCGCTACACCGACGATTTCGGCTTCACGTACCAGCCCGTCCCGAGCGATCCCAAAGGATGGAACCTGACCTACCTGAACGCCGACGAGCGTGGCTGTCTTTCATGCCACACGAGCTTCGAGGACATCGTCATGAGCCTGCCCACGAAGCACAACGTGTATGGCTCCGGCTACCCCACCCAAATCACCATCGCGAACTGCCTGGGCTGCCATCGCAACGCCGGGTTCGGCAATACCCAGCTCTCGGTATCCATTCACGGCATCCACAACGGATCGGCCGCCTTTGACGCCATGAACGGAAGCTGCGACTCATGCCACTACACCTCCGACGGCGCGAGCACCGAAGGCGAGAACATGTTCGAGCTGTGGGACTATGCCAAGTACGACCTCTACAAGGGCATCACGAACGTGTCGGCCGACGACGCGGCGCTCGACCTCAGCTACGACCAGACCACCATATCCCAAAACGACCAAATCTTCTTCGAGTCCCTCAACAACGAGCCGTCCGAGTGGCGCACCGAGTGCGACCCGGCCGTCGCTGACGATTGGGTCATCACCATCGGCGGCGAGGTCGAGAACCCCCTTGAGATGAGCGTCTCCGAGCTCAAGGAAAAGTTCGGCACCAAGACGTTCACGATGAAGCAGGGCTGCATCGAGAACGCGACGGGTAATGCCTGGATTTTCCAGGCGGAGCTCACCGGCATCTCCATGAAGGACATTATCGACTACGTGCAGCCGGCAGACACGGTCACCAACATCAAGTGCACGTCCGAAGACGGCTACAACATGGTCTCCCCGGCCTTTGCGAACGTGAACGTCGAGGACTGCCTCCTCGTGACCGAGATCAACGGAGAGCCCCTGCCGGCCTCACAGGGATACCCGGTCACGCTGGCCGTCCCGCGCAACTCGGCGGCAAGCTACATCAAAACCATCATGACCATCGATTTTGTGACCAAGGACGGAGGCTCCCACACGGACCTGTCCTCGGCAAGCACGCCGGTCGACCCCCATACCGGCGTTATGCAAGGCAAGCCCAACGCCGCCATACTCAACTACCCCGACGGCGTAGTGCTTTCCGACCAGGCCGGCAAGCCCGTGACGATCGAGGGCTACGCGGACGCCTATGACTTTCCCATCACGCGCGTCGAGTTCTCGCTTGACCACGGCAAGACCTGGACAGCGCTTGAAACGCCCGATAACGACCCGACCTGTTGGACTTACTGGCGCCTCAACTACACCCCGGCCGAGCCCGGCGCCTACCTGCTGAAGGTCCGAGCGTTCTGCGAGGACGCAGAAGGCAACGAGCTTGAGAGCTCGCGCGAGACGAACTTCCTGTTCAACGTAGAGTAAGCCAACGAACAGCGACCAATAAGGAGGTCCAAAATGCAGAACGCGAAGAAGAAGCTACTTGTCGGCGGCGTGGCCGCCTCGTTCGCCGTATCCGGCATGGTGGCCGGAATGGCCGCCGCGGCCCCGGCACCCGCAAACGCCCCCGCGCACGTCAACCTGGCAGCAGCCCCTTCCGCAAACGCGAACGTCACCGCGCAGGACGGCTTCGTTCATGCCGACGCTTCCATGGGGACGTTTGGATTTGACCAGGGATCTGCCACGCCCAACTCCCAGATTGCAACCACATTCCGCGGGGCGACAGCCGCCCTCTGCAGCGCAACGGACGACTTCGCCCAGGTGAATCCGCTTGAGTGGAAGCTCTCCGTCACAGGCGACGTGGAAGACGCGTTCACCGCCCCCGTCGACGAGCTCGCGAATGCCAGCGCCGTCAAGCAGACGATGACCTGCACGTGCGGCGGCAACCCGGCCGACGGACGCGCAATCATCACGGCAGACGTCAAGGGAATCCCCGTGACATACCTTCTCGATCGCGCAGGGGCCCAGGCCGGCGTAAACACGCTGACCTTCGTCGCAAGCGACGGCACCGAGATTGCGATGCCGCTCTCTTATGCGGTCGCCCATCACGCGGTCATCTCCTACGAGATCAACGGTGAGGATTTGAGCGCATCGGTGGGCGGCAACAACCAGCTTTGGCTCACCGGCACCTCAGCGAACTACTTCGTCCGCGACATCGTCGAGGTACGGGTGACCGCCGAGGAGCAGCCCCCCGCCGAGCCCGGAGAGGGCATGGACTACCCCAACAGTCCCAATGTGGGCATCGTAAGCACCCAACTCAGCTAACAAGAGCACCGAAGGGGCGGCCGCGCCTATACAGTCGGGGCCGTCCCTCCCTTTTCATCGGCATCGTCAACGCCCACCAGCCCAAACAGCTCGCCGCGGCTATGGATGCCCAGCTTTTGATAGACGTGGCGTATGTGCGCCTTCGCGGTTCCATGCGCCACGCAGAGCTCAGAGCCGATCTCCGAAGCGCTCTTATGCTGGGCAAGCAAAAGGAGGACCTCCTCCTCACGCTGGGAAAGCCCGTGCGACGAAGCCAGCCCTGAACATGCGCGCACAAGTCGCGCGCGCTCCTCGACAACGCGCGCCCGCTCGGAGGCAGGCTGGTCGAGAACGACTTGAATGCCCCATGAAGCGCTCAGGCGGCACTCGCGAATGAACACCAGAGTCGCAAACATCAGGGCGACCACAAGAAGCGGTGCCACGCCGATGCCAGCCTGAATCAGCATCCCGTCCGCAACACGCCCGAGAAGCTGGGCAGGAGTGGTCACAACCTCGTAGATACCGAACAGCCACACCGCGCTCACGTCCCAGTGGTAGCAGATCGACGCGAGCATGACCGTAATAAGAACATTGGCAGAGGTGCGGCCCCAATTGGCACAAAAATTTCGCCCTTCAATCGACAGATCGCCCGAAGTGGCAAGCAGCAGGAACATCGCCGCCATAAGCGGCAGGACCGTACCGTAAAGCCCCTCGAAGCTGACCCTATGCCCCAGCGCGGCGATGGCCACAACGATTGTCAAGGCACACGCCGCCGTACCCAACGACATGACGGGACGCATGTAGCTGGAAAACGTGGACTGCATAAGGCCATAGACAAATGAGTACACCGCGATGACCAGCACGGGCTTCCAGGGGAAGGAAAAACGCACCCAGGTGCCCTCCCTGGCTTCCGCAGCGGGCACGAGGGCGTAGCACTGGCTTAAAAAGGCCATTGAGACCAGAGGAAGCAACGGCACCATCACCGGGAACCAATCGATTTTGAAGCCCTCGTACATCCAGGACAAGCCGGCGGCGGCGGCAAGAGAGGCGGAGTAGTACAGGCAGGCCCTCACCGGGGTAAGGCGACCGTACAGCTCGCTCCACAAAAGAATGGCCAGCGTTGCGCCGACGCCACCGACAACGGTGCTCGCCAGCAGCAACCAACCCGAAGACGGGCCCCACAGGGGGATGAACCCCAGCAACGTCGCGAAGACGAGGAGCCCCACGCAGGCAATGCGGGGCCATGCGCGCACATGGAGCGGCGTCAGCCATCGGGCTAGCAGAACGCACGCCAACATGGAGACGGCAAGGGTTAGGTCGAAAGCGTTCTGCGAGAAAAAGAAGGCGGGCCCAGTGCCAAAGATGTCCTTGCTGAACGCGACATTGAGCCATGCGCGATAGGCAGCAAGGCCGAGAAAAGGCAGCGGGATTCGAGAAATCGCAGACGAAAAGCCAAGCGCCAAGCGATCAGTATGCCCGCACGGCTCCGTCTCCTCATTCTCATCGTCGATCAAGACCGCCTCCCTGGGGCAAGATTGCTTAACACAAGACCCACTTTCCAAACTACTACTCCTCCGCAGCAACTACCCCTCGTACGCCAGCATCCCCGCCATGACCACCGGCAGGTGAAGCGCCCCGCTGTCGCTGTGAACGTCCCCCGGGATGTCGCCAAACATAGAGGGCACACGGGCAAATCCATGTTGGCGGGAGCAATCCTATCACGGGGCCACGGGGCGGGGCGGAGGGAAACCATCACCCGTTTGGTCTCCTGGTAGAAAATCGGCTCGAGCGCCCTTGAATTTCCGCTTGACCCATGGTATAAGAATGTTGGTTTTCCTCTATAGGAAGGCTTCCAAGTGCCGGGGACGTTTTCCCCGGCGTTTTCATTTTCAGGGGAACAATGCGAGAACTCAGCATTTTCGTCGACGAGTCGGGAAGCGACGGCCTCTCCGACCGTCACTACCTGCTCACCGTCGTCATGCACGACCAGTCCGAGAGCATCGCGGACTCGATCGAGTCGTACGAGGGGGCCCTCCGCGCCAAGGGGCTCCCGGACATACCCTTCCACGCGTCGCCCCTCATGAACGGCAAGGACATGTACTCGGGGCTCGACCTGGGTACGCGCAAGGTGCTGCTCGGCTCGTTCCGCGTCTTCTTCCGCCACACGCCCGTGAGGTACCACACCTTCGCGTACGCTACCAAGCAGTTCGCCTCGCTCGAGAGACTCGCGGGGACGATGCGCAGGGACCTTGTGAACTTCCTGTTCGACAACCTCGCGGAGCTGCAGGGCTACGACGCGGTCAAGGTCTACTACGACAACGGCCAGCACTCCATCGCCGAGTCCCTCCACCTCGCGATCGAGTACGCGCTGTCGAGGGACACCGTCGTCTACCGCTCGGCGCAGCCCTCCGAGTACCGGCTCTCGCAGGTGGCGGACTACATCTGCACCATGGAGCTCACCGCGATCAAGTACGCGGAGCACGCGACCACCGCCACGGACGAGAAGTTCTTCGGCAAGTGGTCGGACTTCAAGAAGGGCATACTGAAGGAGACGCGAAAGAAGCTCGTCTAGTCGATGGGCAAGTAGCCCTCCCCCGCAGGCCTCAACCTCGATGCCGAAAGATGCGCCGTGATCTCGCGACAGGCTTCTGATCGCAGCACCAGGCCCAAGCCTTCCCTACCATCACGGCGCCACCCTCTCGTACACCTCGTCCTCAAGGTCGCGCATCTGTCGCTCGACGCTGCGCGCAAGGCGTTCGTCCTCGATGCGCAGGCCGAGCTCCACATTGTCGGATTCCGCAGAACCGGAGAAATTCGCGCTCGTCACCAGAATGTCCCTGCTGTCGACGGAGACGAACTTCGCATGGTTACATGGGGCGAGCAGCCCGGGCACCAAGGGCTTTGTCCTGAACACGGCAGCGCCTTTCAACTCGGTCGCGATTTCGGCGGTTGTGGGTTTCCAGGGCTTTGGGTCGGTGTCAGCGACCCTCGTATCCACATACACTTTCACGCTGACACCGGGCCTTTGGGCGACGGCTTTCAGGGCATCCCAAAGAGACGACGACCGCTGGAAGTTGTACGTCGAGCACACGACGCTGCGCGTCGCGCCGCGCACCATCTCCGCCCTCGAAGAGTTGAGCGGTCCAGAAAGGGCAAGGCCCTCGGGTGCGCTCCAGAAGGGAGTCACGGGCCTTTCCCTGGAACCTGCCCCCTCTGCGGCCCTGAGAACTAGGGCGCACACCCTGCGCACCTCGGGGTCACGTATGTTGCTGAGCCCAGCGTCGTCGAGCATTGAACGCACGGCATCCCTGCGCATCGGGTTCACGGCAACGAGGGATTGGCTGAGCGTGAAGCCGGCTTCAACCCGCTCCGCCATCCCCCTGGCCTCGCTGTGCCCGAGGGCCGCGCCCAGACGCACCGCGGCATGGCCCTCCCTAGACATCCGCGTCCTTGAAGAACGCCAGCTCCGAGAAGAGCTCGCCCTCGCACTCCCCATTCAACGGCACAAGGAAGCGCCTGTCCAGGAACCTGTTGGCTCTCTCGCACGACGTCTCACTCAGCATCGTGCAGCAATGACACGACGCGCCGTGCAGAAACTCCTCTGGATCCTCCGGGATGCGCCCGGCACACACCGGATCGGACGAGCATCGCGTCATGTCGCGCAGCGCATCACCGAACACGCCGCGGAGCCTCTCGGGGTCGCTCAGGGCAACCAGGCCACCAAGCGTGCCCTCCGAGTCGGATGCCGTGGTCATAATAAGCAGACCGGAAGCCGCCTCGCGACCCTTGTCCGCATCGGCCCTCCAGGCGTAAAGGCGCTCCGAGAGACTCGGGATGCCGTAGCCGGCCGAGACGGCCATGCGTCTGATGAGAGCATGCGCCAGGGTGTGCACCAGCCAATATCTGGGCGGAGGCAGCCTTACCGTTGGGTCGGCCAGCCTCTTCGCCGTCGGGGAGAGATGGCTCTCGTAATAGCGCACAAACGACGCGCGGTGCTTCGCCCACAGAGCGCTCGCCTCGACTTTTTCCTCCCATGCAGTCACGGCGTCCTCATCGAGTTGGATGTACACGCCCTCACCCCTGTCTTCCGTGACGGGCACCCAGGTGGGCCTCGGATCCCGCGTCAACGCAACAAGGCGGTCGGCCCCTTCGGTGTTGCTGTAGTCGTCCACGCGGGTAAATCCCACCAGGGCATTCACCTTCCGCAGGCTGTCCACGGCCAGGACGCGAGAAACGCCCGACCAGCGAAGCTCGTCGGGTACCTCGCGGGGTGAAACCGTGAATCCACTTTCTTCGTCTCGGGTCCTCTCATGGAACGAATCGTTCTGAAGGTAGCGCCATTCGGGCACCAAAAGGTCAGCGGGCTCCCAGGCGTCGCGGCGGCGCTTACGTTCCTCCTCACTCTCGACGGGCTGCTGCGCGAGGGCCATGTACTCGGCGATGCAATCTTCCGAAAGCCCTTTCAGTTCCTGCGGGGCCGTAGGGTTCATCGCGAGCATCATTGCGATTTTTGCGGCATTCTCGGCGGTCGGCTCCTGGTCAAGGATGCCGGCAAAGGGCCCCAGAGCAACCCTGATTCTGTCCAAAACCGCCCGCCCAGCGTCTCCCTTGTCAACAAGGGGCATGTCGACGATTCCCTGAACGACAGGGAACCACATGTTCGAGGCACCCAGCACCATGATGCGAGGCTCCTTCGCACAGCCTTGCCCGTCGTGGTCGAAACTGTCCAGGTGGGGCATGCGGCCGCGGCACGCGGGAAGCTTCGTGCGACCCTGCTCGCCCTGGGCCTCCTGCATCGCTCTTTTCATGCCGCAGGAGAGGCACTCGATGACCGCGCCCGAGCCTCGACCGCTGGCGTTTTCCCGCATACGTAACTCAGGGATTTGGGCGACCTTGCAGGGCTGGCCCTTGTGGACCCACCAGTCGTATGGAAACTCGTCCAAATGGCCGTCCTCGCACGCAATGAGGTATCGCGCGGGGACGCATGGCATGTCGCGAGGCTTGCTACCGCCCTTCCCGCCGTTACGGCCCCTGCACCCCTTGTGGCGAAACTCTGCCTGGTCGGGTCGCCCGCGCCTGTCGTTCACGTATTCGAACTGCGAAATCGGGGCAAGCTTGTCGCACCCCGTGCAGCGCATCCATTGGGGGAACACCCGTGCGGGCACTCCCAGGTCCCTGCCCTCGTCGCCGCCCGCCTTCGTCGTGGGCTGCCAAGGAAAGGGACGCAGCTCTGCCACCTGGTTCCCCAAGATCATGTGCACGGCATCGAGCAGGCGCGGCGCATGGACCGTCGGGACACCACCGGCGCGACGGTCATAGATCCGCTGCCAGTCTTGCAGGCCCATAGGCATGACCGTAAAGTGCGGCATGTCCATGACCGACCCGGGGCCGTACGTGTACATGAGGCTGGAGGGCCTGGCCGATCCCACCTTCGCATAGTTCTTCCTCGCCTGGGACTGCTCCAGGCGCTCCTCGTCACCCAACGGGTCGACCGACTGGCCGTCATCGAAGACGAGGCCGGACTCGTTACTCGTCAACGCCATCGCGTTCCCCCTCGCTCTCGCCCTCGGACTCGAATCCCGCCTGGATGGACCATGCAGGGGCCTTTGACATCTTGAACAGCAGCCTCTCCCTGTCGGGCGAGACCAGAATGTTGATCTCGGGCTGCACCTCGCGCATCGAGTTCGCCACGCTAAAAGCCTTGGCGACCCCTGGCCCGAGCCCCTCCGCGCTCAAAAGGAGGGCCTTCTTCCCCGAAGACTCCGAGGCCTTCTCGTACACGAGCTTGGAGCCCTCCTGACGAGCGTCCTCGACAGCGTCAACCCATTGACACAGCCTGTTGCCCAGCTGCCCTCGGGCAAAGGAGGCCGAGGCGTCGTCCGATGCGGCCAGGATACGGGGGAGAAGCACCCGCTCGATGAGCGCGTCTACCTCGCTCTGGGCCTCCACAACCTTGCACGCGGCAGCGTCGGGATTGAGCCCACCCTGCCTGTGCGCGTCCATGACGCGCACAGCACTCACCAGCAAGCCCGCGGCACCACGCTCAAGCGACGTCGTCGAGAAAGGCGTCACGGAAAGGGGCTCCACCTTCGCATAGAACGACTCGTGATACGCCCTGAACTGCTCGAAATGCGCCAGGTCGCGAGGACGCGCCCAGTTGCCCAAAGTCACGACGAGCCCCGGTCGCGACCCATCTCGGCCCACGCGCGAGGAGGCCTGGATGTACTCGGCCGTGTTCTTGGGCTGGCCGACAACCATCATGAGACCGAGACGCGGCACGTCGACGCCCACTTGGAGCATCGAGGTCGCAAGCACCGTGTCGTAGGGCGCCTCCCCGCCGGACCTGCTCGCCGCAAGGGCCTTCCCGGCGTTCCTGGCCTCGAGGCGCTCCCCCAGGGCCTGCGTGCTGTAATAGCGGTCGAACACGCTTGCCATCCTGCCGAGAGTGCTCACGATGTCGTTCGAGGAGATACGCGAGGTGAGCTCGCCTATGTTGAGCTCACCGAACAGGGTGCCTGTCCTCCGGTGGAAACCCGACCGGGGATCAAGACGGCGCAGCGCCGTGCTCACGTCGTCCTGCATGTAGCGCGCCATGCCCGCAAGCTCGCGCGTCGCCGAGAAGTAGCCCACGAGCGTCATGTACGGGTCGGCGGGGTTGGCCGGCATATCGCACGTGCGGTCGAACAGGAGCTGCGCCCCCTTCATGAGGACCGTGGCCGTCTGGACCTCGGCCGTGGTGAGTCGCACGCCCGTGGAGCACACACCCACGTAGCGCCTGCCAGGACTGCCGGACCCGGGCGTCACCTCTTTGGAAAAGAACGTGTCGGAGGCGCTTACGACCTGCGGAGGAAACACCGTGACGTCGCGCCCGTACAGACCCCGCACCTGGTCGGCGACGTTACGGACCGTGGCCGACGAGGCCACGACGAGCGGGCGCACCCGCGCCCCATCCGCGGCGAGCCACGTGCACAGCGAGTCGATTGCGACCTCGAAGAGCCCGACAGTGGTTCCCAGAGCGCCCGTGATGAGATGCAGCTCGTCCTGGATGATGAGGTCCGGCGGCCTGAGCCTGTCACAGGGGTGCACATAGGCGACGGGATGCCCATGCTTGCTGGGATGGTAGCCGTTGTCCTTGATCGGACACGACCCGTAGTCACTCTTCCCCGCGTCGTCCAACAGCGGGACGTAGCCGTGCCGGTCGCACTTCCTACCAACATAGCCAAAGATGGACGCGGCCTCACCCTCCCTTGCCAGACGCGCAAACTTGTCCACCGTGCCGATGATGAAGGACGGGACCAGGCGGTACACCTCCTCGTCGGTGGAAACGACGGGCAAGCCTTCGGCAACCTCTCCCCCCTGCGCGAACGGGCACTCCCCGGTATCGTCGCTGCAATGGACGTACACGCGGCCAAGGGTCTCGTCCACGGTCACGTCGGAAGGGCCCAGCTCCCGGCCGCACCACGGGCACGAGTGGAGCTGCAGGGCGTCGACACGCCTGGAGGAACGTTCGTTCACCGCCTTGAGCTGGCGGGCGGCCTCGTCCACGCGCTTGGGAGTGACGCCGCTGCCGACCCACAGACCAAGCCTGAAAGGCTCGTCACCCCACACCTCAGGGCTTCTGCGGCGCTCAAGCTCGGCAGCACACACGAGCGCCGCGGCGCGTTGGAACTGTTGCGAGGTAAGCAGCCGCAGGGTGTAGCGCATGATGACTGCGACGCCGTCGCACCCGAGCGCCCCGTCAGGCGACTGTATCCTCCCTTGCCTGCGCCTCGCGGCGAACGTCAGGGCCGCCAGGCCCAGGTAGGCCTCGGTCTTGCCGCCGCCGGTGGGGAAGAAGATGAGTTGGGCGCGGGCAAGGTCTCCCGACCTGACCGGACATGATGGCTCCATGACGGCCCTCACCTGCATGAGGACGAACGCAAGCTGGAACACGCGCCAGTGGTGCGGGAACTTGCCCGAGCGCACCTCGTCCTCAAGCGCGACGTCCGCGGCCCCGGGACGCACGGCACGCAGCGCCGCAACCTGCGACCTGACGCGCTGGTCGGCCATGACACGGTTCATGAAGTTGAAGCACAGCACCGCCTCATCGTGGGAGACGAGATAGGCAAGGCCGTCTGAGAGCTGGCCGGACACCTGGCGCGCCTCGTCAACTGCGTCCATGGCGGTCTCGCACAGGTGCTCCGGGAGCCCCTCGGCAATTGCCTCCTGGCCGTCAAGCCATGACGCATACGCCTCCACGATAGGCCTGAGGCCGGCTTCGATGCCCGCGGCATCGGCTTTTGCGAGGGCCTCCATGTCGAGGACGGCGTTGGGCACACTGACAGCCTCGACCTGGGGGACCTCCGCCGTGGGCAGCCACGTAGTGCGCACGGCGCTGGCGCGCCTCGTGCCGGGGACCTCGTCCCAGTCGGCCGAGCACGTCCTGCCCACGGCAAACTCCAGACGATCCCTGTACTGCAGGTTGATGCGGCGCTGCTCCTGGTCGCGCTCCCTCTTGAACTCGGAGTCCTCTGCCCAATCGTGCACGGGGAGGAACCAGGCACCGCCGCCTGCCTCAATCTCGAGCTCTGTCTGGAAAAGCCATGCGGGAATGGGAACCTTGCCCGAAAAGCCCCTATCGTTCACCAGCGCGACCTCGACCACCCTCTTTGCCTGGCCGTCCTCGCGGCACTCGAGGCGCAGCAGCACGTCACCTTTGACGTGCTTGTCGACCACCCTGCCCGGCACGAGTTCCGAGAGGGCAACTGTGACACGCTCCTCCACCTGTTTGCGCCGGTAGGCATTGTGGTTGTACTCCTCCCCCTCCTCGCCGACAGAGTCAGGCTCGTAGGTCCCCCAGCGGCAGCGGACCGTGAACGACGGCAGGTCAGGCGGGACCTGAAAGCGCAGGCCCATGGACGCTGGAATCATGAAGCCCGAGCGGGGCGGCATGTCCAAGCCGTCGAGGTCGCCGGAGCTGTCCTGACCGGTACCGGCGAGCCCGTCGCCCTCGAGCAGAGCTTCTACCTCGTCGCTCGTCTCAGCGATGAGTTCATCCGCGTTTGCACCGAGCTGCGTGGGGGCAATGCGACCTACCAGGTATTTTGTGACAGGCGAGCAGAGCAGGCGCTCCTCCTCGCCCCCGGCGGGGCCGAGAATCTCTCGCCTAAGGATGTCGCATAGGTTCTCGCGCACCGACCACGACGTTCCGTCGAGCTCGTACCCTAAGTCGTATTCCTTCTGCTCCCACACGCGCTGCGAGGCCCGTCCGGAGCCCGGCGTCACTTTGGCTGCCATCACTTGTCTCCCTTCGGCTCCGCGGCGTAGCGCTCGTGATTAAGTTCGAGCAGGCGTTCGAGAATCTCGCTCCGTGCCTCGGGGCAAACCGTCCATCGCACCATCTTGCGGTACTCGTGGAACCCGTGACACAGTGGCACGTCGCCCCACCCGTAGGCTGCCATGACGGCCTCGTCGAGGCGCTGGTGGATGTCGCGCATCTTCGCGACGTCAGGGTCGGACTCCGACAGCACGCGGGGGTCGTTCACGAGGTTGTAGAGCGCAGTGAGGCCCAAATCGCGGCGCACCATGATTTCCCCGCGAGATTCATCGAGCTCTCTGCCGATTGCATCCAACAAGTCACTTCCTTCAGGCAAGGGAAAAGTCTCGAACACGTCCGAGGGCGTGTATCGCACGTCCCCCTTCATTCCCGATCCCCACTTAGTAACCCAAAGCTGGTGCATCGAAGAGGACAGCACCGCCTGAAACGAGTAGGATTCCGACGCGAAGACCCCCACGGCATGGGAGAAGCACCAATTGGAGGGATATCGCCGAGGCATAAGCGTATTGCTGGTCAACGTGAGAACAAGAACCTCCTTAAAGGGTGCAATTGCTTTTCGCATGGCAGGCCTTGTCCTCAGATACTGCCACCATGGGACATTTAGAACGTTCGGGTCTTTCTTCTTGCAGCGTTCCTCTTTAACCTTCTCCTCGGTCCTTTTAAATGGGCGGATGTATCGCGATGCAACCCCCTCGTCCCTTTCGTTAAAATCTATAATCCATCTTGTTGCGGAGCAATCGGGTCGAGAGTTCAGATTCTCCCCGTTGAGATATGGGAACAGAACTTCGGCGTTGCGGGGGTCGTCCTCAATCCACTCCCTCGCCTCCTCGGGCTCCACAATAAAGCCCTCGCCCAGAACGATGCACCCCTGGAACGCAATCCCCGCGTTTTCTGCCAGCCGGAACGGCTTGCCCTCGACACGGCCTTGCGGCTCGAGGAGAGTCGAGATCTTTGCCGTCTCCTTGCCGTCGCAAACGCGCGCAACACCGTCCGGAAGGCCTCCCTTGCGGCCCCAAACCGCCGCATACTCGAGGCTCGCGCTGCTCACGGGCCACTTCTCCGAACGCACGGCCCTGGAGATGGCAAACCCCTCGGAGACGAGGCGGTCGAGGCCAACCTCGCGCGTCGCACCCTGCGCGATGGTGTTCGTGGCGAGCAGGCCGAGGGTGCCCCCCTCCTTCAACAGGTTGTACGCCCGCAGGAAAAAGTACGCGCATAGGTCGGCGGAGCCCTTGGCCCCGCCTGCGAGCATGTTGACGAACCAGTCGCGCACGTTCGTTCCCATGGAGCCCGTGAGCTTCTGACCGCCGAGGAAGGGTGGGTTGCCAATCACGGCTGAGAAACCGGGGTTTGCCCCGTCAAACACCTCGGGCATCAGCAGGGGCCAGTGCACGCACTTCCAACGCTCGTAGTCCGTATTCACGGTCGGCGTGAGGCCCTCCTCGAGCAGGGCGTTAAGCTTGGACTCATCCCGCCGGTCACCGTCGCTGTCGGCAGGGTAGGCACGCGCCACCGCCAGCGAGAGCCTGTCGAGCTGCTCGTTGAGCTTCTTACTGGGCTTGCCGCCCACGATGAGTCCGGCGGCCACGAGCCCGTCGGCAACGCGCTCGAGCGACTCGGTGATGCCGTCGTACACCTCCATCTGGAAGCCCTTGTAGCTCAGCGTGCGCATGGGGTCGTTCTCACTGATATCCGAAGACAGCGACCGGCGCAGCTCGCGCGCTCTCGTCATGATGTCATCGATGTTCTGGCTCCTAGCAAACACGCGGGCGCCGTCGTCGAGCGCGAAAAGCGCCTGCGTGTTGCTCTTACCCACCGTGCGCGGACGTCCGTCCAGGGAGAGGTACCTCACCTGGTCGAGGCTTGTCACTCCGAGGAGGGTGTTGCCCACGAACACCTTGTTGTCGACGAAGCTGAACGGGCGCGTGCGGTCGAGTGACACGAGCCACAGGGACAGCTTGCACATCTCGACGGCCATCTCGTTGATGTCAACGCCGTAGAGGCAGTTGGAGACCACGAGCCTCGTCGCCGTCTGCATGCGCCTCTCCGGGGCGAGCTCCTCGTTGAGCCCGTGCTCGGCCCAGGCGGCGCAGAGCTGGCCCGCCAGGTAGCGCGCGGCAGCCACAAGGAACGCGCCCGACCCGCAGGCGATGTCCGCGACTTTGAGCGAGAGGATTTCATCGGGCCCGATGCGGCGCCACTTGGCCTTGTCGGATGTCTGGTGGGGCCCGGGGTTGTACACGAGGGGCTCAAGGGCGTGCCGTACGACGTCCTCCGCGAGGAAGCGCGGAGTGTAGTGCGCGCCGGCGTCCTTGCGGCTCGAGGTGGCGCGCACATAGAGCGAGCCCTCGCCATACACGACGGGCTTGCCGCGCAGGTCGCGCCGGATTATGGGCATAAAGGGCAGGAGCCTCGCCTGGAGCTCTGGGTCGCGCGCGGCCTGCAGGACCAGGCTTTGGTCCTCGAGGGTGACGCCTGACTTGAGATCCTTCTCGTACGTCTTGGCAGACGGCATGGCGGTCTTGGTGAGGAGGTCCTCCTTTTTGAGGAAGTCCACAATGCCTTTCGCGAGCTCCACAGGGTCGGCGCAGGATTTCTCAGCAAGCGCCTCGAGGTCCTCGAGCGCGACTTCGGGCTCGTCCTCCGCCTTGCCCTTGAGGCCCACGACGCAGCGTGGTGCCTTTTCGCAGGTGAAACCGAGCAGGCCCTCGTAGATGTAGCCGATCTGCTCGACGTCCACTTCCTTGAACGACAGCCTGCGCGGAACCGGGTCGCCCTTCACGGTAATCTCCTGGACGCTGCGCAGCACGTGGAGCATCACGCGGTCGCTCACGGTCACGAGGAGTGCACCCTGGTCGTCTGTCTGCGTCAGGAAAGGGTGACGCGCGGGGTCGAAGACCGAGCCGCCGTAGGCCGGCAGGCGCATGTCCTCAAACGTGGCACCCGAGAAGAGGGCGTTGGAGGTCGCGAGCAGGCGATGCCAGGTGAGGGAGGTGCCGTCCATGGACTCAGACCCCTCGTCCTCTTTCCTCGCCTTGAGCTCGTCGAGCACGCCGGCAAGGCCGTAGCCCATCGAGAAGAGGGCGCCGGAGGGCAGTAGGTCGCGCTCCTGGGCAAACAGCAGGAACACGATGCGCATCATGACGCATACGGCAGCCTCGTAGACTTCGGAGGGGCCTACGAGCGAGCCCGTCCTGGGATCGACCACTCGAGAGACGCCCGACTCGTCAAAGGCAGCAACCAGCAGCTCGACGGCACGGCGAACCTGCCTGCCGAGGGACTCGGTCACCTCCTCGGCCTCGCTCACGGAGTCGGCGAACATTTTAGACAGCTTGGTGCCGTTCAGACCGCGGTCAAGCAGGCGCACGTCAAGCAGGCGCGCAAAGGCATCCCGGACGCACCTCTCCTCGGCCCAGGTGAGGGAGTCCGTCATGCCCCATGCGCACGACCCGTCCTTGGGTGCGCTCACGAGCGCCCACCACCGGCCGTCGGTCACGACGCCCACCGAGCACTCCGAGGCCTGCCCACGCAGAATGCATGCCATGCGGTCGATGGCGTTGGCGGACCATCCGTCGGAGGGGTAGTTTTTGTCGAGGGCCTCCACCTGGGGGTCCACTACGAGCACGTACGCGAGGACACGGCCGCCCTGCACAAGAGCGCCCGTCGGGGTGCAGCAAGCGACCCCATCCGGCGAGAAGGCCTTTGCCGCAGCGCACGGCGAACCAGCCGCCTGGGACGTCTCATAGCGGGCGCCCCACCCAACCAGCTCGGTCAGGACCGCCTCGACCCACTTGTCGCGGGCAAGTCGAACCGCGCCGAAACTCTGCTGGACACTGTGGGCGCCGCTTGCGAGAACGTCGGCATGCCATGCGTCCCATGCCGGGACGAACGCCTCGAAGGCATCGCGCACGACGCGCAGCTTGTCCTTATCTGTCAGTGCCGGCACACCCGTGGGCCAGACGGACTTGAGGACTGGCACTGAGAGGAACGCGCCCTCCCTTTGGAGGAGCTCGAGCCACTCGCGGTGCATGTCAGACGGGCTCTTCTTGCCACCCCGCGCGTAAGCGGCCATCAGTCTTCCTTCCATTCGTCAGCGTCCTGGGGGCTCACGGCGAAAACGAGCGCCGCGATGGTGCAGTAGGGCCTGATGTCGCGGTAGCGCTCCCTCACCAGGGCAAGCTCGCGTTCGCGCTCGTCGGCAAGGGTGTCCAGCCTTCCCTCGATGGCCTTCATGTCGCGCTGACGCTGCCTGCGCTGTTCGTCGGGCCACAGGTCCAGCATGAGCTGGGCCCCGTCCTCCTCGCGCAGATCATCGAGCGACTGGCGCAGGTTCTCGGCAAACGCCGCATAGATGCCTCCGACGCGCTCGACCTCGCCTTCCTCCCTTGCCTTGAGGCTCTCGGCCACAGCGTCCTTCCTCGTGACGGCGCGCCGCTCGACCTCCTGCTCGAGGCGAGTGCGCATGTGCCCACCCGATGCGGACCACATCCGGGAAAGATGGCCGAGCACCGCCGGGCCGGCAAGCTCAAGTTCACCTACGTCGAGGGCTCCGTCCAGAAGCTCCAGGACCTTGCCCTCGGCCATGTTGGAACCGCGGAATCGGATACCCGCCACGAAGACCTCCTCGTGGACGCGCAGGCCTCCCCTGCCCACGAGCACCAGGCGAGCCACCGCCGCGGCGCAGGTGGTCTCGAGCCCGGGAACCACGAGGGCCGTCACGCGGTTGAGCCCACCGCTGGTGCCGTAGAGGTTGCCGCGCAGGGTACGTGAGGCCTTTCGGACCAAGGCGCTACCCAAATGGACGTACACGAGACCAGGGTCGGACTTTGCAGCCTCTCCGTCGAAGGTTACGGGACGGACCACGTCGGGCCTGAGGCGCGTGCACAGGCCCCTCTTGACGGATTTCCACGAGTCGTTGAGGGGCGGAATTCGAAACGCTCCGGGCTTGCCAGGAACCGGCTCAAGCGAAGGCTGGTTCGTGAGCCTCAGGGCCACGTCCACCACGCGCCTTTCGGCCTCGGGCGAGATATGCAGGGCCTCGCGGCTGCGCTCGTACCCGCGCTCGAGCTCTGTGAGCTGGCGGTTGAGCTCCATACCACCAGCAAGGGCCCTGTTGATGGCGTCCTCGCTCGCGCGCTGCCCGCGCGTCGCCGCACGGTTGCGCTTGGTGCGCGTGTAGTGCTCGAAGACCTCGTCGTCAATGAGCTGGTTTGCGGCGCCCAGGTCGTGCAGCGTCGTGGCAACCTTACCGGCGATGCGCCCCATGAACGAGAGCTCACCCGCGAGCATACCCGAAGAGGACCCTGTGGGCTCGAAGTAAAAGATTTCGGGGACACAACGCTGTCCGTAGCGGTCGATGCGGCCGATGCGCTGCTCAAGGCGTGAGGGGTTGAAGGGCACGTCGAAGTTCACCAGGCGGTGGCACCAATCCTGCAAGTCGATACCTTCGCCGGCCGCGTCGGTGGCGAGCAGAACACGAACGGGCTCTTCCGCCGGATCGGCGCAGAAACGGGCGCGGACGAGCTCACGCTCGTCGGATTCGGTCGCACCCTGGATAACTGCAAGCCTGTCTTCGTCATAGCCCGCTGCCCGCAGGACCGTGAGCATCCAGGAAAGCGTGTCGGCGTACTCAGTGAAAACGACGACGCGCTCGTCAGACCACTTGCCTTCGGGGCGACACACGCTGTCAAGGTAGCCTTCGAGGGCCTTCAGACGCGAATTGGCGCGCGCCTCATACCCGGCTCCCCAATCCGCGAGGCCGCGGAGGTCCGCGTCGCTTGCCGCGGACAGGGGCCCGTCGCTCTTTGCCCGGCAGAGCGCCTCGCACTCCGGCTGGGTGTCGAGGCCTTCCTCCATGTCGGATTGCCCGGAGCCCATGACCTCGTAGTAGTAGTCCTCGCAGTCGTCCCAGTCAAACGCGTCATCCGGCGCAGCCATATAGCCCTCGAGCGTGCGGGAGAAGGCCCAGGGGCTCGAGAGGAAGCGCTTCTGGAGCAGCAACGCCGCAATGCCCAGCGACCGCTTGGCGCCTTTGGCGCCCGCCGACTCCTTGAGCAGGTCGCACAGCTTCGAATACCGTTGCTCCTCTCCGGGCTCGGTGTCAAAGGGTATGGATTTGATGACGCGCTTCTTGAAACCGCGCTCCGCGATGTCGGTCTTAAGGCGGCGGACGGTGACCTCTGACAGGGCCTTCTGGTCCACGTTGGCGCCGCGGGAGAAGCGGCGGGAGTCGACCATCTCGAGCAGGGCCGTAAAAGACTCGGTGTAACCGTTGTGGGGCGTTGCGGAAAGGAACAGTCGGTGCTCGCACATGACGGCAAGCTCGCGCACGGCCACCGTGCGCTTGGAGTCCACGGCGTAGCCGCGGCCTCCCCCTGCTGCGGTGGGGGCGGCGGGGGCGACGTGGTGGGCCTCGTCAACGACGAGCGCATCGAAGGCATAGGACCTCGCCGTATCGGCGGAACGCGCCTCGGCGTACACCTCGTTGAGCATGCGTTGGGCGCGGGGCATCGAGAGCCAGTCCATGCTCACGATGACACGCGGGTACAGGCGGAATGGGTTGGCAGCGAGACCGAAGGTCCTGCGGGCTTCCGCTATGGCCGCCGAGTCCACAATCTGGAACTCCAGGCCAAACTTCTCGCGCATCTCGTCCTGCCACTTCACGCGAAGCGACGGGGGACAGACAATTATGACCGTGCGGGCACGGTGACGCAGCAACAGCTCCTCGAGCACCAGGCCAGCCTCGATGGTCTTACCCAGGCCGACGTCGTCGGCAAGCAGCAGGTTCGTGCGCGGAGCCGAAAGGGCGCGGCGCAGCGGCTCCAACTGGTAAGGCTCGAGGTTGGCCCCCGTACGGAAGGGAGACTGAAACGCGCGGTCGTCGGCGTTGGTCACGGCGCCCCAGCGCATGGCGTCCACAAAGGCCCCCAGGGTGTTGGGGTCGTCGAACCTCTGCGGGTCAACCGACTCGGGCAATCCCTGCTCCTGGACGATAAAGCATCCTACCTCGAGCTCCCAGACAACAGAAAGCTCCTCGCCCATGCGGTCCTCGGCCAGGGACTGCAATGACACTTCGTGCTGCAGCCGTCCCGACACCTCGTCGGCGGGACTGCGGTCCAACCCCTGGACGCGTACGTCGGTTACGGCCCAAACAGAGCCGCGAACGTTCACTACATTGCCCACCTCTGGGATCAATGGAACCGTACGCTCTCCAACGCCTGCCATGGTCGGGACCTCCTCGTATCCGCGCAGCACCGAAGTGCCGGGCCTTCCTGCAAGCATTGAATTGTAACCCACGAACGACACGTAATCCCTCATATTTGCGGGTAAGGCGTCGCCTTGCAGGGTTCAGAACTCGAGGAGGCTATCAAGCCGCCTTTCCCGGCCGCCACAAGTCGGCAAAACAAATGGCATGCCCCAACAACCGACGCCCCCATATCAGAAAGGCCCCGTCGGCATGGAAGCACATGGCTCTTTGCCGGCGGGGTCTTTCGTATGCCCGCTTCTGTTGATGGCGTCCGCGACCACGGAACTCTCTCTCGCCCGTTGGCGATAGGCACCCGCCGCGAAGCCGGCGAGATACCAGCCCCTACCGATACTCCTTGCCGCTGTCCTTGCGCAGGCTGCCCAGCGTTTTGTCCTTGCGAGCCTTCCTACCATCGGGGTTCCTGATTGTGCCTGTAGGGAAATCATGCTTCTTCTCGTAGGTCCCCACCGTGCAGTCGCTCCTGGTCTTCCTTACGTGCCCGAACATTGCCCGCCTCCGTTTTCTCAAGATCTCGCAAGCTCACGGACCCTCACGCCCCAGCGCCGAAGCGCCTCTCGCCCCTGGTCTTTACCCAAAAGCATGAGGCAATTCACTTGCTTGACACACAAATCCTGGCCTAAAGCCGGAGCCCGCCACCCGTTGTTCGTCACTCGTCCACTTCAATGACTTCGTAGTCGCAGTCGTCGGTTTCGCCAAACGGGTAGTCCCCGGGATTTGACAGATAGAGGATCTCCCCACCCTCGCGATAACAAGCGCAGGTGTCTATCCCGGCATCATTTGCCTCCTTCTCGGTGTCGTAGACCTCTTCGAGCTCCTCGTCCTCTCCGTCGGAATAGTGCATGACAACCTTGTACTTCACCCTGCATCCCCTCCACACCGCGACTCGAACGAATGTGCTGCGGCGCTCTTCACCCGCATCACAGATCATACTTTTCGCCTCGCGGCTTATCCTCAGTTGCCAACTGAGTTTTTGCGGTCAGGGGTGGGGCATGCCCGTGCTCTATTTCCCTTGTGCAAACCAGTACGCTTGCGCGACCCAATCGAGCATCTCCGCGTGTAGGTCGGACAGGTCGCTGATGGCGAAGTGCGTCGTCCAGCGGCCGGGGTACGGTTCGGCATTCGACGTGACCCGGGCCGACTCCAGGGGCACGGGCAAGCCGAGCGTGAGCACGAAGCAGTCGCCCGGAAGCTCCGCCGTCGCCATAATCCACCACGTTACACTTTTCCGTGTTTCATAAGTGCCTCTGGGTGCACTTTTCCGAAATTAAAAAGGGCTGTTTTGAACACTTTTCCGAGTTAAGGCATGAGCGGCAAAGCATGCAGCCATGCAATCAGGCCCAGCAGACGCTCGCCTGCCGCGCAAGTTCATGGCACAGAGACCCCGGACACATTCTCGCGACACCACCGCATGAAACCAAGAAACCCCCGCGTTCACTTTGGAAGCGGGGGCCTCGCGCGCCTACGCGGCGAACAGTTTGCGGAGCTCGCTGGCCAGGGGCTCGCGCTCGAAGACGAGAAGCCCGAGCAGCAACACGCACGCCACCAGGGCGCTTATCTGCGCGGGGATGTCGGTCCAGACGAGGTCGCCGGCGGCAAACGCAAGCGGCACCAGGCCAAACACGACGTCGAGCAGCAGGTACTTGGCATAGCCCGACACAAAGTCCTTCCGGAACACGCACACGAGCACGGCGTCGGTCACCAATGCAGCCAAGCTGATGCCGGGAACGACGAACGTCGACCACGCGTAGTTGCCCGTGAGCACGAAGCCCAGAAGCGCGCAAGCAAGCAGCACAAGGAAGTAGCGCGCCACAAGCCGCAGGAAGTCCGGCGCGTGGCCGATGATGTGCCGCACGAACGCGTAGTTGATGAGCAGCGCCAGGCACACGGTGAAGACCACGTCGCTGGGCAGCTTGACCATGCGCGTGAGGAACAGCATGACGATGATCGCCACGCCGGTGGCAAAGGCAATCACACGCATGGCAATCGCACCCGAGCGCTTGAGCACGTTGGGCGGGAACATCGAGGCAGACGCCTCACCCGTAAGTTCTGCCTGGCACAGCGGGCAACGCTCGAGGTCGCCCGAGAAGTCGATGCCGCACTTGTCACAATGCCTCATCTGTCAGCCTCCTTCCCCTCAACTGGCGCAGCGTCGCCGACGGCCACAAGGGCGGGCGCGGCGGCCTTCTCCCCCAGGCGCCTCACCGAGTCCTCGAACTGCGCCTGCACCGCGTCATCGGCGAGCTCCTGGCGCGACTTGCTCACGTTCATGCGCGCCGCCATGCCCTGCGCGGTGAAGAACCGGCAGAACCGCTTGAGCACGTTGTGGTTCGCATACGCGCTCGCCATGCCGATGCTCAGATCGTCGCCGAACGAGCACAGCGTGAACTTGAGACCCGTGGTGGATGTAAGGATATTAAGGTCACGCACATACGGCACGAGCCGCTCGTCCAAGCGGATGGCGCCGATGTTGGAAACGGTCGCGGTAGTTGAGCAGGCAACAATGCGGTCGGCAATCTCAAGCACCAGGTCCTTCACGAACAGCGGGACAAAGCGCAGGGCGGGGTTCTTCTCCAGCGCAATCGTCGTGTTCATGCGGCGCTTGAGCACCTCGGGGTCGCAACCCGCCTTCAGCTGCTCCTGCACGCGATGGGCGATGTCGCGCACCGACTCGTCGGCCTCGCCATGCTCAGCAGGGGTATATGAGACGAACGCCAGGCTGAAGAAGTTCATCGAGGTGACCGACTTGAAAAGAGACCGCAGGTCAACCGGCACGTCCATGCAGATGGTACGCTTGCGCTCGTGTTTGGTCATCTCATCGCGCAGAGCCGCAATGAGCACCGCGCTCACGAGCGACGTCATGCTCACGCCCCAGCTGCGGGAAAGAGCGAGCACGTCGCTCACCGAGAGGTGCAGCTCCATGAACGTAGGGTCGCCCTCGTCATGCGCGCCCGGCAGGCGCCATGCGCGCGGGGTGCGCTCCATGCCCTTCTTGTCGCGCTCGAAATACTTGTCGAAGCTGTTCTCGGCCTTCTCGCGGTCGGAACCGTCGTAGTCGATCGGCACGTCGCCCAAATCGTAGCGTTCGCACAGGTAGAAGCCCAAAAGCGCACGGAAGAACTGCAACGTGCCGCGCCCGTCGCTCACCATGTGGGAGACCTCGACGCTGATGCGCGGACCAAAGTAGGTCACGCGAAACAGCACGCTGCGAGCGTTCATATGCAGGCCGTAGCACACAGGCAGCGTCTCGGGAAGCGCCTGCGGCACCTCTCCGGAAGGCTCGAGATAGTGCCAAAACACGCCACTGCGCAGGCACACGTTGAAGTTCGGGAACATCTCGACCGTCTTAACGAGGGCGTGTTGCAGCACCTCGGGGTCGACGTCGTCCACGAGCGTGGCCGCGTAGCGGAACACGGTCTGGCGAGAACTGCCCGCCTGAGACGAGTAGAACTTGCCTACGTTATCTAGTCGGTACCAGGTATTTCGACCCATGCCGCGTCACCTTCTTGCACAAGCTCGCATCCATCGAGGAAGCGTTCCATCACCTTGTACGTGTCGCGCACCAGGTTCAAAACAGACGGGTAGAGAAAATACCCATGCACGGCGTCAAGTATACGCACGCACGACACTTCGTTGCCCGCAGCGGCCAGGCGGCGGGCATACTTCTCGCCCTCGTCGCGCAAAGGGCAGTACTCCGCCGTCATCACAAGCGTGCGGGGCTGGCGCGAGAGGTCGGAGGCAAGCAGGGGCGCACAATAGGGATTGCTGCGCTGAGCAGGGTCGGGGGCGTACATGTCCAGGTAGCCCTGGATGTCGCGGGCCGAAAGCAAGTAGCCCTCGCCGTTCTCGCGCAAAGAGTCGAAGGGGCTCGTTGCAGGGTCGTAGTCATCATTGACCGCAGGGTAGAGCAGCATCTGCGTACGCGGAAGGAACTCACCCTTGTCGCGCGCCATAAGGCTCACCGCAGCTGCGAGGTTGCCGCCAGCCGAGTCGCCGAACAGCACGATGCGCTCCTGGCACACGTCAGGCAGTAGCGTGCCTGCAAAAAGCTGGCGAGCCACCTCGTAGCAATCGAGCACCGCCTGGGGGAACTGATATTCGGGCGAGCGGCGGTACTCCACCGACACCACGCGGCGGGCAAGGCGCACGGCCGTGCGCACGCAACTGTCCGAGTAGTAATCCACGTCGCCGTTTGCCCAGCCACCGCCATGGAAGAAGAGAATGGTGCCGGCGAAATCCTCGCTCACCTGGAACCCCTCGCGCCAGGAGAAGTCGATGTCGAGCGGCGTGAACACGCGGCAGGGAATGGCGTAGCCGTCGGGCGCCTGCACAGAGACGTCCTCGATACGGCAGCGCGGATCGACGAGGCCGGCAGCTCCTATCACGTCTTCCGCCACACGGATGGCCTTGTACGACTGGCGGATGTCGGGGGCGACCTTGCCCGCGGCCCTCATGGCCGCAAGCACTGCTTTGTTGATGGCCATAAGGCTCCTTTCGAAAAAACAGCCATTGATTCGCGCAGAATCTCCCGCCTATTCCGCCCGCTTGCATGCCACGGCCACGTGGCGGCCGGAGAAGGCGACGCCCCAACGCAGACGACCGGAGGCAGCCGGGGGAAGTATCCCGGCGTCATAGGCATTGCAGGCAATCTGTGCAAGGGCCTCGCGGGCGAGAGCACCGAGTCGCTCAGCGAGCCCGGGTCCGTCGGAGGGCGCTTCTGCCTTCGGCAGGTACTTCAACTCGACGGTGATAAGGGGGCGACGGTCGGGTTTCACGAACGAGAAGGCCTCAACGGCCGTATCCGAGGGCTCCACTTGGATATCGAACCGCCCGTAACCCGCCTCTTTGTTGGAACGTGGGTCGGCATATCCCGGCAAGCCGAAGCACAGGCCCAGCATAAGCATATGGGCGGAGTTTTCCGATGTGATGTCATAGCAGCTCGCATCATCGCGCAGGATGACATCAAGCTGAGAGCGCACCTGCTCGGCATCGCCCGCAACGAGGGCGTCATGAAACGCGCCGAGCCTGTCGCCACCGCCGGCAGCACGCGCATAGCGCTCGATAAGCTCCGAGCGATAGACGCTGGCGATTTCCTTGTTGGGGATGCGCAGCCGGCGACGCATCGTGACGTTGTTAGGGAGCATCGTGTCGGGCGTGGTGAGATAGCCCGCAAGGTACAGCATCGACCACAGCATGCCAGGGGCCACCGGGCGCAAGTCATCGGGGAAAACAGCGCCCAAGTCAATGGGAGCTGAGACGTAGCCGCCAGGTTCGAACAGGTCGTATACCTTCTGCATGGTGTCTTCGTCGCTTGCACGCATGAGTTGGCCGATAACCGAGTTGCCCGAAGTGTTGCCCCAATAGACGTCAGGGGTGCAATCAGCATCGAAGTAATTGAGAATGCTCCAGGGGTTGTAAATATCGGCATCACCAAAGCGATAACCGTCATACCACAGGCGAGCCTCTTCCATACATGCCAAGTCATGGCTCAGATATGAGGCCAGGGCCATAACTTCCATCTCGGAAAAGCCGAAGCGCTCCTCAAACTTTTCCCCAAGTGCCGTCGATACGCGAAGGTTGTTCAAATCAGAGAAAATCGACTCCTTCGAGATGCGCTGCACCCCTGTGAGGCACGAGAAAGCCAAGAAGTCGCCGCCACCCTTGAGGGCGCCCGTTAGCCAACCCTTGAGGAAATCGACCACCTCTCGATAGTAGCCGTTGGTATAGCCGGCCATAACAGGGGCGTCGTGCTCGTCCACAAGCAGGACAACCTGCATGCCGTGGTGGGTATAGAGCATGCGGCAAAGAGCCTCGAGCGAGTCGGCGAGCTCGGCATCTGAGGCCTCGCCCCTCACCACGCGTTCGTAGAAGGCCTTTTGCGTCTCGTTAAGCGTGGGAGAGTCGGCCAGGTAGCCGAAGCGAGCGTACTCCATCACCATGATGTTGCGCAGGGCACCGAGCGCAGCATGCCACGTCAGCTTCTTCACCGTGTTGAGGTTGAGATAGACGGTTGGATATATGCCCTGGTACTGGCGATAGTAGCCGTCCCGGGCCTCCCACACCTCCGTTCCCTCGAACAGGGGTGCCCGGTCTCGGGCCGTAGGGTCGGAGATGCTCGGAAGTTCAAAAAACGCCTGAAGCATGCGCATGTTGAGCGTCTTGCCGAAGCGGCGCGGCCGGCAAAACAGGATGACGGAATAGCCCGAGTCGATGACGTCGGCAGCGAGCATGGTCTTGTCGATGACAACGGAGCCCTGTGCGGCCACCACGAAGCTGTCGCGCCCGATAGGCAGCATCCTGCGTCCCGTGCGGTCGATGATGCGCGCGCCCGGTGCCTTCCAGACCCCGTTGTCGCAATCCTTGAGCACGACACCCGTGCCTTGCTTGTCATCAGCCATATTGCCCGCCTCCTACCGCGTCTTATCAGGGCGATTGTAGCATCTGACAAATCGGTTCACAGCACATCCGCAGGCGGGGCGTAGGGTGCCTCAGACAAGAGGCCGACCGAACCTGAAGGATTCGCCCTCGCATAAGCAGCGCGCACACGTCGCCCTCCCGCAGGGTCAGACCATATCTCTGAAACAGCACGACATTTCGCTGCGAGCCGACGGCACGATCGGCTTGGGCGGCAATCTCGGGCGGCGTCAATCCATCCCGTCACGACATATACGAATGTCGGGGGCGACCTTGCCCGCGGCCCTCATGGCCGCGGGCACTGCTTTGTTGATGACCATAGGGCTCCTTTCGAGACTGACGCAGGGCGCGGAACCAGCATGGTCGGCGGCCTCACAGATTTGCAAGCGCCCCAATCATAGCCTGGCACCGTCTCAAACCGTCCGATGCCCCCAAACAATCCTCCTGCGCAGCAAATCCCCCAGATACCGCCGCAAAATCGGGGTTCGTGTATCAACTTTCAAGGTCAGCTGACGCCCACACTCCGGGAGCCATGATGACATCCTTGAGCCATCACCTTATCTACCAGGTATTTTGTTACCGCGTTCAAAACACAGCCTTCCCCTGGCCACAAAAGGCCCTTTCTCCCCACGCCAAAATGGGCAAAAACGACCTCCTTCCTGATACACGATGGCCGTTTTTGCGGCAATATCACCACTTTTTCTTGCGCTGGCATAGGCACATGGCACGCATCGGCCAGAGTAAAAACGGAAGAACGGCCATTTGCCCCCTGGGCACGTGCCCGGCTTGATCGACAGGGACCCTTCTCGCGCGAGCACAGACAAGCGCGAACTGGTAGAGTTAGTGGGGTCACGACGCTGAGAAATCAGCTGGAAACATTTCGCGGGCGTGCAACCGTGCGCCGGAACAAAGGAGTCTGCCATGTCGGAAGCCATACTCGCCCCCATCGTTCGCATCTCCGATACCGAGATCGACCGCCTCATCCAGGAGGACGTGCCCTACATCGACCTGACCACGCACGTGCTGCAGGTGGGGGCCATCCGCGGCCGCATGGAGTACTTCACGCGCGAGGCCTGCACCCTGTGCGGCACCGAAGAGGCGATTCGCGTGGCCAAGAAGCTCGGCTGCAGCGTCGTTGAGATGAAGCCCTCGGGCACCCAGCTCGAGCCGGGCGAGGTGTTCCTCGTGGTGGAGGGCTCCGGCGAGAACCTGCACGCCACCTGGAAGGTCTGCCTCAACCTGTTCGACCACCTGAGCGCCATCGCCACCAAGACGCGCGGCATGGTGGACTCCGCACACGCCGTCAACCCCCGCTGCGAGGTGCTCACCACCCGCAAGTCGATGCCCGGCGTGAAAGCCCTGCTCACGAAGGCCGTCCTCTCCGGCGGCGCGTTCCCCCACCGTCTGGGTCTCTCGGAGACCGTGCTCGTGTTCGCCCAGCATGTGGAGCTCATGGGCGGCTACGACGTGCTCATCCGCGAGCTGCCCACCATCAAGGCGCGCATGGTGGAGAAGAAGCTCTTCGTTGAGTGCGAGGCCGACCTCGCCCCCGAGCTGGTACGCGCCGGCGCCGACGGCATCCAGCTCGACAAGGTAGCGCCCGAGGCCATCCCAGCCCTGCTCGCCGAGCTGCGCGCGATCAACCCCAGCGTCACGGCCATCGCAGCCGGCGGCGTCAACCCTTCCAACGTGGCAGCCTACGCGGCCACGGGCATCGACGGCATCGTGACGACCGCGCCCTTCACCGCAAAGCCCATCGACATGTCGGTGAGGATGCACAGGCTTTAAGGTGTCAGCGGTGGGCCTGCCGTTGAGGGTAGGCCACCGGACGTCGCAGTGTTCCCAGCGCATAGGGGATACACTTTTCCCAACGCGTCTCATCCCCGGCAAAGCGAGGTTCCCCATGCTCGTACTCGTCGTAAACGCAGGCAGTTCCTCCCTCAAGGCCCAGCTCATCCAGACCGACGGCAAGGCTTCGCTCATGAAGTGCCTGGCCGAAAAGGTCGGCACCCCGCAGGCCTTCATGAACGTCTCGTTCGCCCCCGACTTCGAGAAAGTCCCCGTGCCGGTGGAGGGCCTTTCGGTTCCAGGTTGCCTGCGCGAGCTGTTGCACGTGATGGTGAGCAGCCCCGGCTCCCCCATCGAAACCCTCGACGCCATTGACGCCGTGGGCAACCGCATCGTTGCAGGTGGCGAGTATTTCTGCGAGGCGACCCTTGTCGACGACGACGCCCGTGCCAAGCTCGCCCTGTGCGAAGAGCTCGCCCCGCTGCACAACCCCAGCGCCGACGCCTGCATCGACCTGCTGCGCGAGCTGCTGCCCAAGACTCCGCAGGTAGCCGTCTTCGACACGGCTTTCCACCAGACCATGCCGCCCAAGGCCTACATGTACCCTCTGCCCATGCGCTACTACGACGACTACCGCATCCGTCGTTACGGCGCCCACGGCACGAGCCACCGCTACGCCGCCCAGCAGGCAGCGAACCTCTTGGGCCGCCCCCTCAAGGACCTGGGCCTCATCACCTGCCACCTGGGCAATGGTGGCTCCATCACTGCAGTCAACCATGGTGAATCCATCGACACCACCATGGGCTTCACGCCGCTCGAGGGCCTCATGATGGGCACGCGCTCGGGCAGCATCGACCCGGCCATCATCACCTACATCATGCGCCGCGAGGGCAAGACCTTCGACGAGATGGACGAGCTGCTCAACAGGCAGAGCGGCATCCTAGGCGTCTCGGGCGTGGGCTCAGACATGCGCGACGTGCTCGCGGCGGCCGAGGCTGGAAACGAGCAGGCGGCGCTGGCCATCGACATGTACGTGTACAAGGTGCAAAAGGCCATTGGGTCGTTCTACGCCGTGATGACGCGCACCGACGCCGTGGTGGTGACGGCGGGCATCGGCGAGAACTCCTGGGAGCTGCGCGAGCGCATCTTCGCAGGCCTCGCGCACATGGGCATGATTCTGGACCGCGAGCGCAACCACGTGACCGGCCAGATCGGCGTGAACCGCATCATCTCGATCGACGACTCGCCCATCAAGATCTGCGTCGTAACGACCGACGAGGAAATGCGCATCGCCCGCGAGACCGACGCCCTGGTGAGCAGGGGGTAAGCGAAGAAGGGCCGGCGGGAGTCACCCAACAACCGCCGCAAAGGCAGTCCCAGACACGCAGCAAGCCAGCGGAGACATGCTGGACCCGCGTCAGCGAGACCGCACCGACGGAGGTACGCCCCTAGGTTCGCCCAGCTGGCGCACGCTTCCCATATCTTCACCCGCGCCCAACCTCACGCACGAAAAAACGCGCCCCACCTGCACGGTTGCAGATGGGGCGCGCTTGTTTACTCAGAGTTGCTTGCCCTCAGGCGGGCAGGCAGTCCAACCTATGCAACCTCGAGCGGGTTGGCGACGGTGGCCTCCTCGTCGTCGAAGGCGCGGGCGTCGTCGCAGGCCTTGACGTAGAGGTTGGGGCTGGTCTCGGCGGGGTCACCGAAGGGCTTGATGGCGACGCGCTCACCGAGCTCGGCCATCTCCTCGACGAGGCCGAAGTCCAGGGCGCGGGCCGGGCAGGCCAGCACGCACACGGGCTTGAGGCCGGCGGCCAGGCGCTCGGCGCAGCCGTCGCACTTGGTGGAGTGACCAAGCTCCGCGTTGACCTTGGGGGCGCCGTAGGGGCAGCTCGTGGCGCAGGCGCCGCAGCCGATGCAGACCTCTTCGTCCACGCTCACGAGGCCGGTCTCCTCGTCCTTGTGCATGGCGCCGGTGGGGCAGGCCACCACGCAGGCGGGGTTGTCGCAGTGCTGGCAGGAGCTCGACACGTTGTAGCTGAAGCAGGTCGTCTGGATGCAGCCGTCCTCGTCGCGCGTCGTCTCGCCGCCGGCCACCTCGTAGACCTTGCGGAACGCGAACTCAGTCGTAAGGTCCTTGTAGTCCTTGCAGGCGAACTCGCAGGTCTTGCAGCCAGTGCAGCGGCTCGCGTCAAAGAAGAATCCGTACTGTGCCATGTTTGCTCTCTCCTCTCCGATTGCTCGTCGCCGCTAGGCCTTGGTGACCTGGCAGATGTTGGTGTGCTGGGGGTTGCCCTTGGCAAGGGGGCTGGGGCGCAGCGTGGTGAGGGTGTTGATGGAGCCGCCCTTGTCCACACGGTCGCCATTCATGTCGGCGTCGTGCCAAGCACCCTGCGAGATGCAGACGACACCGGGGACGGTGCGGCCGGTGACCTTGGCCAGAAGCTCGATCTCACCGAACTGGTTCTTCACGCGGATGGTGTCGCCCTGAGCGATGCCGCGCTCCTCGGCGTCGACCGGGTTGATCCAGGCCTCCTGGGGGTTGGCGGCCTTGAGCTGCTCGTCGAAGCCCCAGCTGGAATGCAGGCGGCCGCGATAGTGGAAGCCGGAGCACACGAGCGGGTACTCGTCGGTCGTGGTCTCGACGCCATACCACTCGGTGGCGTACACAGGCACGGGGGCGACGAAGTCGTCGTCGGCGAACTCGTGGGTCTGGATGTACTGGTCGAGAGCCTCGGAGTAGATCTCGATCTTGCCGGAGGGAGTCTTGAGGGGGTTCGCCACGGGATCGGCGCGGAAAGCCTCGAGGGCGATAAGCGGAGCCTCGGACTTCTGGGTCACAACACCCTGAGCGCGGAACTCCTCAAGCGTGGGAAGCTCGGGCTTCTCCTCGCGGGCAGCCTCGTACAGGGAGTCAATCCACTCGCGCTCGGTCTTACCCTCGGTGAACTCCTCACCAACGCCCATGAGCTCGGCCAGCTCGCTGACCCACTCATAGTTGGTCTTGCGCTCGAACTTGACCTCGGGCAGGCAGGGCTGACCGCAAATCATGTAGGCATCGTCACCGCCGGTGGCAACCATGGAGTCCTGCTCGAAGCGGAACATGTCGGGCAGGATGATGTCACAGTACTTCATCGAGTCGCACATCACGATGTCCGAGCCAACCACGAACTCGCACTTGGTGTCGTCGCTCATGACATCATGGACGTGGTTGATGTCGGCGTTCTGGTTGGTGATGCAGTTGCCGGCGTAGTTCCACACGAACTTGATGTTGGTGTCGAGCTTCTCCTTGCCCTTGACGCCGTCGGCAACCTCGGTCATCTCGGTGCCGTGGTCGATGGCGTCGACCATGGAGAACACGGAGATCTTGGTCTTCACGGGGTTGTCACCAGCGGGCATGCTCTTAAGGCCGAAGCTACGGCTGCCCTCACGCAGGCCGGTGCTCGTGCCGGGAAGGCCGATGTTGCCCGTGAGCAGCGGCAGCATGCAGATGGACATGCCGTTCATCTCGCCGTTGGAGCGGCGCTGCGGGCCCCAGCCCTGGAACACAAACATGTGCTCGGCAGCAGCGATTTCCTCGGTGAGGCTACGGATGCGATCGGCGGAAATACCGCACAGGGGAGCAGCCCACTCGGGGGTCTTCTCCACCATGTCGTAGCCGGTGCCCATGATGTAGTCGGTGTAGGACTTGTTCTGACCCTTGGCGCTCTCGGGCATCGTGGACTCGTCGAAACCGACGCAGTAGGTGTCAAGGAACTCGTGGTCGACCTGGTCGTTCACGATGAGTTCGTGGGCGATGGCCGAAACGAGGGCAGCGTCGGTGCCCGGGTTGATGGGCAGCCACTGGGCGGAATGACCCATGGCAGAGTCGTTCATGCGGGGGTCGATGATATAGACCTTGCCCTTGGTGTACTCGCGGCCGCGGACCCAGTCGTGGTGGGAGATAGCGCCGCCCTGGCGGGTCTCAGAGGGGCTAGAGCCGAAGCACAGCACCAGGTCGGAGTCAGCCATGGCCGAAAGGCTCGAACCAGGCATATCGGCGAACATATAGGGGGCTATCCACTGCTGCTGAGCCAGCGAATAGTCGCCATAGTAGCCGAGGCTGCCACCGAGCAGGTTCATGAGGCGACCCAGTGGGCGACGAGCCGTGGTGCTGCTCACGCCCGTCGCGTAGTTGATATACACAGCCTCGTTGCCATAGGTGTCAATGGTGTACTTCAGCTTCTCGGCGATGGTCTGAAGGGCCTCGTCCCAGCTGATCTGCTCGTACTGGCCGTCGCCGCGCTTCGTACCCTCAACGCGCTTCATGGGGTAGTTGATACGGTCAGGGTTGTTCATCCAGCGACGGTAGCTGCGGCCGCGCAGGCAGGCGCGGGGCTGCGGGTCATCGAGGTCGTTGGTGGGGTTGCTGTAGGTGTCAACCCACAGGACCTCGCCGTCCTTCACATGGAACTTAAGGGCGCAGCGACCGGGGCAGTTGATGGCGCAGTGGCCCCAAACCTCGGTGACGCCCTCCTCGTAGGCGGCGGCCTCATCGGCCTTGGAGAACGTGGGGGCGCTTACGGCACCTGCGGCTGCAAGGCCGGCGAGCACGCCGCTCGTGGCGACGAAGGATCGCCTTGAGATTGCGCAATCTCGAGCCATAGTTGTTCCTCTCTCTCCTTGTGAACACATCCCCGTCATCCGGCGGGGCTCCCTTGCGCTCCCAAACGTTGGCAGAACCGGGCGCGTAGACATGGTCACACGCGCCGCGCTGCACCAAGCGCTTGGGTCGACGATTACACCTTATCGCCCACTGTATCCACCTTGTCACATACTGTGGGTGACAACCATGATTCTCCCTGGTAAAAAGGCGTGGTATGATATTTCGTGCATTGTGTGCGCGCCGCTCAGTCGGACTCTTCGAAAACCCACTCGAGCGTCCCCGTGCGCGATGCCGTAAGCAGATTTCCCGACGCCAGACCAGCGTGCCATAGCATACGAGAGTGGGTGAGACATGCGCGGGCTCGACTTTGCGCTCAACGACATATGCCTGGCGGTGTTCACTACACTCGCCCCCGGCGCAACGCTCGCCTACGTTGTGCTTGCCTGCACCCTGCTTTTCGGCAAGCTCGACAGCCGCCTACGCCAGCGCATCGAAAGCTGGCTCATCGTACCGCTCGCCGTGGCGACCATAGGTCTCGTGGCATCAGCCACCCATCTGGGAACGCCAAGCAACGCCCTCTACGTGTTCCGCACCATTGGCTCGTCCCCCTTGGCAACCGAGGTGTTCTTTGCCGTGCTCTTCTTGGGAACGGCATGCTCGTACTGGCTCGGATGCATCTATATAGAAGGCCATAAGGCGCTGCGCAGCCTGTGGCTTCTTGCCAGCATTGTCGCCGCCGGGTTTTTCATCGCAGGCACCGACCTCGCCTACGCAATGCCCACGGTCATCACATGGGACACGGTCCTCGCTCAAGCCATCCTGCCCTGCACGGCACTTGCCTGCATGACGCCGCTCGCGCTTCTTATATATACCTGTTCGGGATATACGAGCAAGGTCGGGCTCATGCGCATCCTTGCAGGCATCTCGCTGGTGGCAACCGCCACCTCCTGCATTCTCATGGCAATGCAGCACATGGAGCTCGGCACGCAACGCAACGCCTTTGGGACGGCTGCCGAACTCGTGCCGCTCTACCCGGCCGCAATCGCCTTGTTCGGTGTCTGCCTTGTGGTGGCGAACCTTGGAAGCCTGCACGCCATGCGTCCATTGGCGGCGCAGGGCCTCGCCCCCGAAACGACGGATGAAAAGGCCAGTGCCGGCCGAACCGGTCGGAACCGCTGTGATTCGACAGCACCCACCCCCAGCACGACCAGCCAAAACTCCAACACTCCGACGGCACACCTCGGCCCCACCGCGAGAACCACACCCAATCGCTTCTCGCCCATCGAACGCAAGGTCATTTTCAAGCTCGTGGCCATGTGCGCCTTGGCCTATGCCGGCACGTTCGCGGTGCGCTTCTGCTTCTACTGCTTCCATATGACTTCGGGGGTGGTGTAGCGTGACCGCCGCGCTCTCGATACGTTTGGGAGTAGCCGGCTGTGGCTTTGCCCTCTTCCTGGCCGTCAACGCCGTGCAAGTGTGGGGCGGCGTCTTCCCTTTCCTGCCGCTCGAGTTCCAGACCGTCTCGGTGACGCTGTCGTTCTACGCCTCGCAAGCTGCGGCGTCGGTGGCGACCTACATCGCATGTCTGGCGGGCGCTTACCGCTCCCCCATGTTGACGACCCGCATGATGCCCAAACTCGCCGCCCCGACCATGATCGCAGGCTGCCTCGCCCTCATCGCGGCCATGTACGTGCATTCACAAGTCGCCATCTACCTGGTTGTATGCTCAGGAATCCTGCAAGGTTTGGGAAGCACGAGCATGGCGCTGCTGTGGCAGAGGACGTTTTCTTCCTGCGATGACGAACGCGGCGACCTGCTCCTCGTCTTGGGGACCGGCCTGAGTGCGCTTATCTATTTCGCCCTGTACATCTGCCCGTGGCCGTAACCGCCTACCTGGTGCCCCTGGTGTTTCTGCCGCTGTGCGCGGCGTCCCTCACGGTGTCCACGCGCAGGGTCAACCTCGACCAGCCCATGTTCGCCGACGTGCCGCGCGAGCACCCCAAGGTTTATCGGCGCTTTGCGCGCGACTATTGGCGCAGCGCCCTTTCGGCAGGTGCCGTGGGTTTTGTAGCAGGCATTATGCGCGCTGTCGCACTGGCCGACGTCACGGCCGGAGACGTCGTCAACATGGCGAGCATGCTGGGCGCCCTGTTGTCGGCCACGGTCGTGCTGTGGCTTTGGCGAGGGTTGTCATTTCACCTGAGCATGCGCAAGGCATACCGATGGGCGTTTCCCCCGCTCACGTTGGCCGTTGTCGCAATGCCGTTTGCTGGGGGCATGACATACCTCGAGGCGTTTGCCGGCGCCATGTACGCCGTCTACGCCTTCGTCCAGATGGTCCTGCTCATCCAATGCGCCCAGGCATCGCGTGACCGAGGCATGTGCCCCATCGTGACCTACGCCTTCTGCTCGGGAATCATGCATGTCATGCACTTCGCCGGGTTCCTCTGCGGCTGGGCAACAGGCCTGGCAGATGGGTTGGACGTGTTGCAGCTTTGTCAGGCGTCGCTTTTGGCCGCGTGGGTGCTGGGTCTCGTGCTGTTCTGCATCTGGGTGCGGCCCAGCCAAGGGGCAGCAGGCAAAGACCGCAGCCCCGACGCCATCGAGTTTGTGTCGTTGAGCCCAACCGCGCCGAAGCCGAGCAAGGTCGAAACCCCGATGGACGAGCCGGAAGACCAAGAGGCTCCGCTCAACCCGCTTGAGATTCCCGTGCGCCCCGTGCTCGACCGCGTGACGAAGCAGTGCGAGGCCATCCGCCTGGCCTTCAGGCTCTCCGACCGCGAGACCGAGGTCATGGAGCACATCGCACGCGGAGACACGGTAGCGCGCATCGCCGAGAAGCTCGGAGTCTCCGAGAACACCGTGCGCACCCACACCAAGCGCGTCTACACCAAGCTGGGTATCCATTCCAAGCAGGAGCTCGGCGACCTCGTGCAATCGTTCGAGCCGCTCAAAGTGCGCTGACACGTAGGCGCTTGCCGCCCGCCCCGCGCACGCATTCCATTCACCTACCACGCCTTCGAAAGGAAGCAGCATGACCAATACCGTCAAGAATCAGGCAAACACCGAGGAGTTGGCGCCCCAAACCAACGCAGGCGTAAACCACATCAGCGTCGACTCGTCGGCGGCCCAGGCCGACGCCGTCAGCGTCGAGGACCAGCAGGCCCAGCTCGAGCAGGTCGCCTTCATCGGCGACGTGTTCGCGCCCTTCTTCCTGCAAGACCCGCTCACCGGCAACGCCGGCCCCTCGTTTGCCGCCATGGCGGCGCTCGACCCCGCGGCCGCTGCGGCAGAGTGGCCTTTTGTCAATGCAGAGACAGCCGAGAGTCCGCTTGCCCTCATGGCACAGGGCACCGCCGACACGGCCGAGAACCTCGCCCATGAGTACCGCCGTCTCTTCGTGGGGCCTGCCCACAAGGCAGCGCCGCCGTGGGGCTCGGTCTACACCGATCGCGAGTGCGTCATGTTCGGCGAGTCGACCCTGGAGCTCAGGCGTTGGATGCGCGAGCATGGGCTCGTGGCTCCCGAGGGCACGCATACCCCCGAGGACCATATCGGCCTTCTGCTAGGTCTCATGGCGCAACTTGCAGCCGAAATGCCCAGCGCCCTCGACGACTTCCTCGCCCATCACCTGCTCACCTGGTCGCATCACTTCCTCACCCTCATGGCCCAGGAAGCTCAGCATCCCTTCTATCGGGGGTTGGCGCAGCTCACCGACGCAAGCCTCGAAGGCATCCGCGCATCGCGCGGCATTCAGGTAACGTACCCGCGGTTCTATCGATAAGGCAGTTCTGCCCGAGGGCGGCAAGTCGCACCCAATCCCCCGCACGAAAAAACGCGCCCCACCTGCACGGTTGCAGATGGGGCGCGTTTGTGTACTCAGGGTCGCCCGCGCTGAGACGGACAGGCAATCCAACCTACGCGACCTCAAGCGGGTTGGTGCCTCTTCTCCTATGCCACCAGGAAGCGGATGTTGAGATCCACCTGGCCGGCGGAGGTGATCACGCCGGGGATTGACCCCGTGTCGGAGTATTGCCACATGACGAAATCGAACTTGCCCGTGGGCTGGCTCACGCCATACTCGGCATACCACACGTCATAGCCCGCAAGCTCACCCTTGAGGTCGAGCTTGGCCAGCTCATGCTTGTTGCCGTACAGCATGGGCGTGTATCCGGCCTGCTCAACCCTCTGGCAGAAGGCCAGGGCGTTGGCGCTGAACTGGGCGGCGGTGAGGTCATCGGTGCGCGCCACGTTGCCGTCGGTGATGGGCTCCTCGTCGAACACGATGGGGTAGCTGAGCTCGACGTCGGTGGCGGCGAGGCTGTTGATGACGTAGTCAGCCTCTTCGCGCGCCTCGTCTTCGGTAATGGCCTGGGAGAAGAAGTACACGCCCACCTTGATGCCCGCCGCCGAAGCGCCGGAAAGGTTGGCGAGGAAGTACTTGTCGAGGTTCATGGTGCCCTGACCGTATCCGCGGAAGCCCAGGCGCAGCATGGCGAAGTCGACGCCGGCGGCCTTGACCTGGGTCCAATCGATCTCGCCGTCGTGCTCGGACACGTCGATGCCCGACTCCGAGAGCGTGACGCCGTTCTTCACATACGTGAGCAGGCCGTTTTCTTTCTCCACGACGCAGGTCCAGTCGTAGGGGCTCACCCAGGTCTCCTCTTCGGTGCCCGTGCCGCTGGTCTGACCCATGCGGTTGACGCACGAGGTGATGGAGACCGAAGGCACAGCAACCGCGACTGCCATGCCTAGAAGCGCGGCGATAAATTGACCGCGCGTGAGGGTGATGGTGGAGCGGTCCTTCTCCGGGGCCCCACTGGCACCGGCGCCCCCGCGAGGGCGCTGCGAGCCCTGAGTGGGCGCCACGGGGCGCATGGCGCCCGTGCGCGACGCATTGGCCTGCGCCGCGGCCTTGTTGGTGCCGGCAGCATGACTGCCGCGGGATGAACCCGGCTTGCTCATGGGGTTGGCCGGAAAAGCCGGCTTTGTCCCCTGGGGAACCACGGGCCTGCCGGCCTCACCGGGGCGGTTCTCCTTGTGCTGGTCGTCGCTTGTGGGCATATGCGTTCCTTTCACGCCACCCGCAATCGCAGGCAGCTGCCACATCGCAGGCATTCCAACACCGAATCATACCGCTTTACACCCAAAATCACCGTTCTTGCACGTGTGTGAAGACGGCTTCAGCCAATAACCGAGCGCAGCCGTTGCGAAAACCTCGCCCCCAGGCTCTCTTCCACCGGCGGACGATTAGCCGCCAGCATTTGAAAGCAATCTGAATGAGAGTAATGTATACAGCGTTCGTGCAGCCAATGTGGAAGATTGGAGAGCACTATGAGCATTCCTCCCCCGCAGGCACCGACACTTGAAGACCGCCCCGGCGGCACCAAGACCATGCGCAGGACCCTTATCAGCCTGCCAACGTGCGCAAAAGCAGGCTTGTCGTGTGCCTCAATTTGCTTCCCCCCTCTTCTATAGCCTGGATATCGACCAATCAAAGATGACGTTCCATATGAACTGCTCTTGACGTATCCGATTATTTTCGAGTACATTCAGCATCAACGCATATGAAACAGCAAAACCCACAGTGAAATGAGGCATATATGAAAACTCAAACGATTGCAAAACTGGCTCTCCCCCTCGCCGTCGCGGCCGGGCTCGGCCTCGGCTGCGTCCCCGCAGTCCAGACGTTCACGAGCGTTCTGACCCCCAGCCAAGCATGGGCAGCCGCTGATGCGTCCTATACTGACG
>UQBS01000015.1 GCA_900539345.1 uncultured Coriobacteriaceae bacterium
TGACCGCCGACAACGGCGCCTCCCAGCTCGACGAGGGCGCAGGGCAGCTCAAGGACGGCGCGGCCCAGCTCGACGAGGGCGCCGGGCAGCTCCTCGACGGCGTGACCCAGGCCAAGGACGGCGTCGCCTCCGCCAAGGACGGCTCCGCCCAGCTGCTCGCCGGCTCCAAGACGCTGCTCTCCGGCCAGTCCGACCTGTACTACGGCATCGTGACCGCCGACAACGGCGCCTCCCAGCTCGACGAGGGCGCAGGGCAGCTCAAGGATGGCGCCTCCCAGCTCGATTTCGGTGCTTCTGACCTGAAGTCCGGCGCTACCCAGCTCGCTGACGGCGCCAAGCAGCTCGACGACGGCATCAGCTCGGCTGTTGACGGAGCTACCCAGCTCGTCGACGGCTCCAAGACGCTGCTCTCCGGCCAGTCCGATCTGTACTTCGGCATCGTCACCGCCGCTGACGGCATCAACGCGCTCGACGACGGCGCCGGCCAGCTTCTCGCCGGCACCGTGACCGCCAAGGACGGCGCCAAGCAGCTCGACGACGGCGCTTCCGACCTGCTCGACGGCGCCCACCAGCTCGACGACGGCGCCGCCGACCTCAACGACGGCCTCTCCCAGCTCTATGACGGCTCCAAGGACCTCAACGACGGCCTCGTGACGGCCCGCGATGGCTCCAAGGAACTTGCTGACGGTCTTGCCGACGGCATCGCCGGCATGGCCGGCATGGACGAGCAGCAGATCGATGCTCGCTCGACCATGATGAGCGCGCCCGTCGAGGTCCAGAACGAGTACTACACGACCGTTGAGAACTACGGTACGGGCTTCGCGCCTTACTTCATCGGCCTTGCCCTGTACCTGGGCGCCCTCATGAACAGCTTCATCATGAAGCCGCTCAACAACCGCCTCATCGCCTCCGGCGCCCGCGCGCCTCTGGCGGCTCTGTGCGGCCTGGTGCCGTGGTTGCTTGTCGGTGCTATCCAGGCGTTGCTGCTGTGCCTGTCGCTGCAGTTCGTGCTCGATCTCAACGTGAACTTCGTTGCCGAGTTCTACCTGTTTGCGCTGCTTGTGGTTATCGTGAACAACTGCCTCATGCAGTTCATCATGGCCACGTTCGGTTTCCCGGGCAAGCTCATCGCCATCGTGCTGCTCATCTTGCAGCTTGCCTCCGCGGCCGGCACGTTCCCGCTTGAGACCTGCCCCGAGTTCTTCCAGGTCATCTCTCCCTGCCTGCCGATGACGTACGTCGTGGCCGGCATGAAGGACATCATGTGCGGCATTACGCTGGCCAATGTCGGCCACTGCTGCCTGGTGCTTGCAGCCTTCGGCGTGGTGAGCTTCGCGCTGACCATTCTTGTGGCCCGCAGCCGCCGCAACGTCCCGATGACCCAGCTCCACCCGCTCCTCGACCTATAAGCCGCTATCGGCGCGGCCCGCACTTCGCTTGCGACGTTGCGGGCCGCGCCTTCTTTGGAGAATCGTCGACATGGCAGAGACAGACAAACTCGCATCTCCTCGCGACGCCCGACAGTCTGCCAAAGGCGCGCTCACGCGCCAGCGCATCATCGATGCGGCCTCGGATCTCATGCGCACGGACTTGAACGCCGAGGTTTCGATCGCCGACATTGCAAAGGCGACGGGCATGAGCAAGGGCTCGGTCTATTACTACTTTGCCGATTCGGCCGAAATCGTTTCGCAGGTGCTGTACAGCGAGATGGACCGCATGCTGACCGCGTTCGAGAAGGTGGCTCTCTCTTCGGTTAGCGCCTACGAGGCCCTGGTGGGCATCACGCGCTCCTATGTTGACGCGCTTGCCAGCAACGTTGCACTCACGCGCTTCGTCATGGGGGAGTTGCACGGGGCGCGTGGCTTCCTTACCGAGTTAAAGGGCGGCGAGGATCTTGTGAACCGTCTGTACTCCCTCGTCTCCACACTTCTTGAGCGCGGCAAGGTGGAGGGCACGGTGCGTCCCGACGTCGACTCGACGGTGGCTTCGCCGGCGATACTCGGCGCCTTCCTGGGGGTGTCGACGCTCGCGGGGGAGAACCGCCCTGCCGATTTGAACGTCGAGAGACTCGTCGACGCCCTGCTTTCGTTCATCGGATTTGGCGTGAGCGCCCGCAGCAAGGAAGAACTTGCCGCCATGGCGTAGACGCGCTTCACGGGTGTTTCACACTTGGCATCAAACTTATGCAAGACCAGTGCAAAGCGGGCGCGGGGGATTCCTCGCGCCCGCTTTGCGTTGTAGAATCGAGCGCATCCATCAGGAGGGGAGCGCGCATGCGCGTCCCGTTCGAGCCGAGGGACCGAGCCCTATGACGCTCCGGCAACCATCCTTCAAGGAAACGGTGCCAATTCTCGGTAGGAGCCCATGGCTTCTAGAAGATGGGGATTTGTGGGACACCTCAACTACCCCTTGTATCCGCATGCGCAGGGGGATGCCCCTGCTCCGGCATTATTGCCGAGACCATTAAGGGGCTTTACATGACCTTGCACCAGAACCGTGACTTCCTCTTCACCTCCGAGAGCGTGACCGAGGGTCATCCCGACAAAATCTGTGACCAGATCTCCGACGCGGTCCTCGACTCCATTCTGGAGGCTGAGGCGCGCCTTGAGGCTGCCGGCTATGTTTCGCCCTCCGGCGAGAAGGCCGACCTTTCGCGCGTGCGCTGCGCCTGCGAGTGCTTCACCACCACGGGCATCGTTCTCGTGGCCGGCGAAATTCGCACCCAGGCCTACGTGGACGTCGAGTCCATCGCCCGCCGCGTGCTCAAGAACATCGGCTACGACCGCGCCAAGTACGGCTTCGACTGCGACACCTGCAGCGTGCTCTCTGCCATTCACGGCCAGTCGGCCGACATCGCCCAGGGCGTCGACGAGAGCTTCGAGGTCCAGACCGAGATTGCCGACGCTGCAGCCGACCCGCTCGACCTTATCGGTGCCGGCGACCAGGGCATGATGTTCGGCTACGCCGTGCGCGAGACCCCCACGCTCATGCCCATGCCCATCTACCTTGCCCAGCGTCTCTCCGAGCGCCTGACGGGCGTGCGCAAGGACGGCACGCTCGCTTACCTGCGTCCCGACGGCAAGACCCAGGTCACGGTTCGTTATGAGGGCGGCTTGCCCGTCGAGGTCACGACGATCGTCGTCTCCACCCAGCACGACGACGGTATCGAGCAGGCCACCATCCGCCGTGATATCATCGAGCAGGTCATTGCCCCCGTTCTCGACGCCCAGGGCATCTCCTGGAAGGACTCCGAGATTTACGTGAACCCCACGGGTCGCTTCGTTGTGGGCGGCCCCATGGGCGACACGGGCCTCACCGGCCGCAAGATCATCGTCGACACCTACGGTGGCATGGGCCGTCACGGTGGCGGCGCCTTCTCGGGCAAGGACTGCACCAAGGTCGACCGCTCCGGTGCCTACGCGGCTCGCTGGGTCGCCAAGAACGTCGTTGCCTCCGGTCTGGCCGACGAGTGCGAGGTGCAGTTCGCCTACGCCATCGGTGTTGCCAAGCCGCTCTCCCTCATGGTCGACACGCGCGGCAGCGAGAAGGTGCCCGTGCCGGTCATCGAGGCCGCCGTGCGCGAGGTCTTCGACCTGCGTCCCGGCGCCATCATCGAGGAGCTTGACCTGCGCCGTCCCATCTTCGCCAAGACGGCAGCCTACGGTCACTTTGGCCGCGAGGATGCCGACTTCACCTGGGAGGCCACCAACAAGGTCGATGCGCTGCGTGCAAGCGTCGCCCGTCAGGGTTACGAGCTCTAGGCTCCATGCCGTTCGCGCGCGTTGCGGTTGACGTAAAGACCAGGGCGCTCGCCGCGCCCTTCACATATACCGTTCCGGCTCGCCTTGATGCCTCTGTCGTGCCCGGCTGCTGCGTGGTGGTGGAGTTTGGCCGCCGCCCGGCAGTCGGGTACGTCCTTGCGGTGGATGAGACGCTCGACCCAGGACTCACGGGCGCGCGCTTGCTTCCCATCCAGCAAGTGCTCTCCGAGGCTTTGTTCTTGCCCGAGGCCGGCGAGGTCGCCCAATGGGTCGCGCAGGAATACGCGTCCTCGCTGGCAGATGCCGTCCGCCTGTTCTTGCCCCCCGGCTTTACGGCCAAGATGGTGCGCGATGAGACGTCGGGTATCTGGGCTCTCCAGCAGGCCCGCGTCGAGCCTGTCGACGACTGCTGGGTGCACATCACCGAGCAGGGCCGCGCCTATGAGCCCCGCAAGAACGCCCATGCCGAGCGCGCCGTTGTGGAAGCGCTGCTCAAAGGCCCGATGCGCCAGGTGGAGCTGGGCCTTGCCGTGAGCGGGGTCTCCACGGTCGTTAAGCGCCTGGAGAAAAAGGGGGTCGTGACCTGCGAGCGCAAGGAGCGCCTGCGCGGATCGTCTATCACGGAGCTTTCGAGCGCGCGTGCTCCCCGCTTGGGCCTGGAGCACCTCACCTCAGGGCAGCTCAGTGCGCTTCGCGCCATCGAAGACTCCCGCGCGCAAGGACAAGGCGGCGTCGTGCTCATCGACGGCGTGACCGGCTCGGGCAAGACGGAGGTCTACCTAGAGGCGATCGAGCGCACCCTTGCGGCCGGCAAGGGCGCGTGTGTGCTCGTTCCCGAAATCTCGCTTACCGCCCAGACGGTGGGACGCTTCCGCAATCGCTTCGGCGAGGCCGTGGCGGTGCTGCACTCCCGTCTCACGCTGGGCGAGCGGCGCGACCAGTGGGAACTTGTGCGCACGGGTCGCGCCCGCGTGGTAGTGGGCGCGCGTTCGGCGCTTTTCGCCCCGCTTGCCAATCCCGGCATCTACATCATCGACGAGGAGCACGAGAGCAGCTACAAGCAGTCGAGCTCCCCGCGCTACCATGCCCGCGAGGTGGCCGCACGCCTGGCGCAGATGCATGGCTGCCCGCTCGTTTTGGGGTCGGCCACTCCGTCGCTGGTCTCTCTCGCTCGCTGTGGTGCGGGCTCGCATAGCGTGGCCTTTGCGGAGGAGGGTCCAGCTTGGACGCGCGTCAGCATGCCGGAGCGTCCCGGTGGCAGGCCCATGCCCGAGGTCCAGGTCGTCGACATGGCGCAGGAGTTCTCCCAGGGCTGGCGTTCCATGTTTTCTCGCCCGCTGACATCTGCGCTCATGGATGTGGTGGAGCGCGGCGAGAAGGCGGTCCTGCTGCTCAACCAGCGCGGCTTTGCGCGCTTCCTGCTTTGCCGAGACTGCGGTTACGTGCCACGCTGCGAGCAGTGCTCCACCTCGCTCACCTACCATGAGCGTGGCCACAAGCTTGTGTGCCATACCTGCGGCCGGGAGTATGCGGTGCCGCCGCTCTGCCCCGAGTGCGGGAGCCGCTACCTGCGACAGTTCGGCGCGGGCACCCAGCGCGTTGAGGACGAGCTGCGCAGCGTGCTTCCCGAGGGTTTCACCGTCGTGCGCATGGATGCCGACACCACGAAGGGCAAGGGCGGCCACGACCGATGCCTCGCTGAGTTCGACGAGGCGCAAAGCGCGGTGCTCCTCGGTACGCAGATGATTGCAAAGGGGCTCGACTTTCCCCAGGTGACGCTTGCTGGCGTCATCAATGCTGACACCACCCTTAAGCTCGCCGACTTCCGCGCCGCCGAGCGCACCTATGACTTGCTTGAGCAGGTGGCCGGTCGCGCCGGCAGGGGAGACGTCCCGGGCCGGGTCGTCATCCAGACCTATCAGCCACGCCATCCTGCGATTTTGGCCGTCTCGCGCCACGATCGCTTGGTCTTTTCCGAAAATGAGCTCGCTGCCCGGCAGGAGGTGGGCTACCCTCCGTTCGTGCGCTTGGCCAACGTCATCATGTGGGGCAAGGTCGGCGCGGATGTTGAGAAGGTCGCCTGGGCCGTGGCGGAGAAGCTGCGCGACTATGCCGAGGTGGCGCTTCCGGGTTGTGAAATCCTGGGCCCGGCGGAATGCGCGCTGTCGCGTGTGGAGGGCAACTTCCGCTGGCACGTGCTCGTCAAGGCCGCTCCGCAAAGCGAGCTCGGCGCGATTCTTGGAGATGCGCTGAAGAGGTTGCAGATGCCTGCCCAAGTGAGCCTGGCCATCGACGTAGACCCCTACGACCTGCTATAAGATTGTGCGGTTGACTTAAAAACGCCGCCCCTATGAGAAAGGCAACACCCATGGCACAAGAGATCGTGCTTTCCCCCGATGAGCGTCTGCGCACCGAGTGCGCCCCCGTCGAGGTCATCGACGACGAGATCAAGAAGACGGCCAAGAAGATGGCCAAGCTCATGTACAAGTACGACGGCTGCGGCATCGCGGCGCCCCAGATCGGCGTCCTCAAGCAGATCGTCGTTATCGACTGCAACTGGGGCGACACCGGCGAGAAGGACCCCATCTACCTCATCAACCCCTACATTGTGGAGCAGTCCGAGGAGAAGGCCCCGGGCATGGAGGGCTGCCTTTCCATCCCCGGCATCGCGGTGGAGATCGAGCGCTCCACGTCGGTGACGGTGCGCGCCCTCAACCTCGAGGGTCAGCTCATGCAGTACAAAGCCGCCAACAACCTGTTCTGCGTATGCCTGCAGCATGAGATCGACCACCTGCACGGCTACACCATGTTCGAGCGCCTCGAGCCTGCCGAGCGTATGCGTGCCATTGCCGAGTACCAGGAGGCGCTCGCTAACGGCGCCCGTCCCGGCGACACCGAGTAGGCCCAGGATGGAGAAGCTCCGCTGCGTGTTCATGGGCACGCCCGAGTTTGCCCTCGGTCCGCTCGAGGCTCTCGCCCAAGCTCCGTTCATCGAGATTGTATGTGCCTTCACCAGGCCCGATGCCGTCTCCGGGCGCGGCAAGAAGCTCGTTCCCTCGCCTGTCGCGGCCTGGTGCGAGGAGCATGGCATCCCCGTGGTGAAGACGAAGACGGTCCGCACCGACGAGATGAAGTCCGCCCTTGCCCAGGCCCACGCTGACGTGTTCTGTGTGGCCGCATATGGCGCCATCCTTCCGGCCGACGTCATCGAGATGCCGCGCCTGGGTTGCTTCAACGTGCACGCCAGCGTGTTGCCCCAGGGTCGCGGCGCCGCCCCCATGCAGCGTGCGCTGCTTACGGGTGACGAGCCCCTGGGCTATTCCGTCATGCGCATCGAGGAGGGTCTCGATTCCGGCCCCTACTGCCGCCAGGGCAGCGTGGAGGCCGGCGAGCGCACCTACGCCGAGGTGAGCGCGGAAATCTCGCGCTTGGGGGGTGCGGCCCTCGTTGACGTCATGCGCGACCTGGCGTGCGGCATCGCCCCCGCATGGGTTGAGCAGGACGACGCGGCAGCCACCCATGCCGACAAGATCGACAAGTCCGAGGTGCTGCTCGACCCGTCTGTCCCCGCGCAGGTCAACATGCGCCGCGTGCAGGCATCGGGCGACGCGGCCCCGGCGCGCTGCAACATCGACGCCCGCGGTGTGCGCGTCTGTCGCGCCCATGTGCTCGACGCCGAGGAGCTGGGCCAGCTCGACGAGCCCCTGGCTGCCGGCGAGGTCGTCGTGTGGCACAAGCGCCTGCTTTTGGGCTGCGCACAGGGCGTGCTCGAGGTCGTTGAGGTCAAGCCCGACGGCAAGCGCGCCATGCTTGGAAGCGAGTTTGCCGCCTCGGTGCGCGGCAAGCGCGGAAATTGGGAGGCACTGTAATGTCTGGAGTCGCCGCGGCCCGTATGGCCGCTTACCGCACGCTGTGCATCGCCCGCGAGCGAGACGCCTATGTCCGCGAGCTCGTGAATTCCGGCGCTGCCCAAGAGGTGCTCGGGCATCTCAAGGCCGAGGACCGCGCCTTTGCGCGCAAGCTTGCCTTGGGCGTGTGCGCCACGGCAGGCACGCTCGACGAGGCTCTCGACCGCTATATCGCCAAGCCTGCGAAGGTCGCTCCCGGCGTGCGCGACGCGCTGCGCATTTCTGCCTATGAGCTGCTCTTCCTTGACAAGCCCGCCCATGTCGTGGTGAGCCAGGGCGTCGAGCTCGTGCGCAGCCGCGCAAAGAGTGCCGCCGGCCTGGCCAACGCGGTGCTTCGTCGCGTGGCCGAGAACGCCCAGGCGTTCATGGCCGAGTCGGTGCCGCACCGCTGCGGCATCCCCGCGTGGCTCTTCGACCGCCTTGTGGGCGAGCTGGGCGAGGAGCGCGCGCTTGCCTTTGCTCAGTCGTGCCTGGAGCCGGCGCCCGTGTATGTGGCCAACGTCCCCATGTGGGTGTCCGACCGCAAGGCCGCCGACGCACTTGCAACCGCCGGCCTTCTGACCGAGCCGTGCGAGGGCATTCCGGGTGCCTGGCGCGCTCTCGACGCCGCCAAGGTCCCTTCGTGCAGCCTTGTCGAGCAGTCCCAGGCCGTCGTGGCCGATCTTGCCGCGCAGGCAGTGGCGTTCCTTGCTGCTCCCGAGCCGGGCGACCGCGTGCTTGAGGTGGGGTCGGGCCGTGGCACCAAGACCATCCTGATGGCGGGGCACGCCCATAGGGCCCAGGGCGCTGCGCGCATCTGGGCGCTCGACACGCATGCCTACAAGGCCAAGCTTGCTGCCAAGCGCCTTGAGGCCGCCCGTGTCGTGGGCGTCCAGCAGGTCACGGGCGACGCTTGCAAGCTCGACGAGCTTGCGGCCTCGCTGCCGGAGAAGTTCGACCACATTCTGGTGGACGCGCCGTGCTCGGGTTCGGGCACCCTGCGCCGCCATCCCGAAATCACCTGGTCGCTCACCCCTCAGTCTGTGACGTCCTGCGCCGAGCTGCAGTTGGCCATGCTCAAGAGCGTGGCTGAGCGCGTGGCCGAGGGTGGCCAGCTCACCTACGCCACCTGCTCGGTGCTGCGCGAGGAGGACGAGGACGTGGTGGAGGCCTTCCTGGCAAGTCCGCAGGGCGCCGACTTCGAGGTCGTGGCGCTGCCCGACGTGCCCGATGCCAGCGACGTGGCCGCCGTGGATGCCATGAGCAAGCTCGCCACCCCGGCGGGCTTCATGCGCACCTATCCTGCGCCCGGGGCCTGTGACGGGCACTTCTGCGCCGTACTGAGGAAGAAGCGCGCATAAGGCCGCGTGCTTCTCGGTTCCGTGCTCCTCAGCCCCGTGCTGTGTTTGCGTTTTTGCCTGCCATGTCTGTTTGCTCCAACCTTTTGCGCTACCCTATGCCCCACAAGCGATGACGGAGAGGTCTCGCGCCGCAAACGGCTGTTCCAGAGAGGCGGGCCATTTGGCTGGAAGCCCGCTAACAGGCAAGGCGTGGGAGTTCACTCCACGAGCTGCGAACTGAACGGCAGCCGGGGCCATGTGCGCCGGTAGGCCAAGTAGGGGAGCCGTCTGGCGCCACGTCACAGGGCCTCAAAGAGCGGGCTTCGGCGGACAAACAGCCGTCGGGCCAATCAAGGTGGTACCGCGGTCCAATCCGTCCTTGAGCGAACACGTCGCCAGGGACGGATTTTTCGTTTCTGGCCTGAAACGAAGGGATCTGCATGTCTGTTTTCGACGATTTGCAGGGCATTGCCGAGCGCGCTCTGGCCTCGGTCGAGGCTGCGGGCGACCTCAAGGCCCTCGATGAGGTCCGCGTTGCCGTCGCCGGCAAGAAGGGCGAGCTCACGGCCGTCCTCAAGTCCATGGGCAAACTGAGCCCCGAGGAGCGCCCCCAGGTGGGCAAGCTCGCCAACGAGGTGCGCGACCGTTTTGAGGCCGCACTCGAGGCCCGCAAGGCCACCCTCGCCGCCGCCGAGCTCGAGGCCCGCATGGCCGCCGAGGCCGTCGATGTGACCCTGCCCGGCCGCGCCATGCCCCAGGGCCACGAACACATCATCTCCTCCATCATCGAGGAGATGGAGGACTTCTTCGCGGCAATCGGCTACACCGTCGAGGATGGCCCGCGCATCGAGACCGAGTACTTCAACTTCACTGCGCTCAACACTCCGCCCGACCACCCCAGCCGTTCGGCTCGCGACACGTTCTATGTCGTGGACGAGTCCGACGGCGCCGACGGCCAGGCCACCACGGGTGTCATTGGCGAGTCCAACGTGCTGCTGCGCACCCAGACTTCCGGCGTGCAGGTGCACACCATGCAGACGCAGAAGCCGCCGATCTATATGATCGCCCCGGGCAACGTCTTCCGTCCCGACGCAGCAGATCCCTGCCACCTGCCTCAGTTCCACCAGGTGGAGGGCCTTGTCGTTGACAAAGGCATCACGTTCGGCGACCTCAAGGGCACGCTCGACGCCTTCATTCGTGCCATGTTCGGCCCCGAGCGCAAGACGCGCTACCGTCCGCACTTCTTCCCCTTCACCGAGCCTTCCTGCGAGGTGGACGTGTCGTGCGGCGTGTGCCACGGGCAGGGCTGCCGCTTCTGCAAGAACACCGGTTGGCTTGAGATTCTCGGCTGCGGCATGGTCGACCCCAACGTGCTGCGCTACGGCAACATCGATCCCGAGGAGTATTCGGGATTCGCCTTCGGCATCGGCGTGGAGCGCGTCGCATGCCTGCGTTACGACCTGCCTGATCTGCGCATGCTCGTAGAGGGCGATATGCGCTTCCTGAAGCAGTTCTAGTTTCGCCGGTGATGCCCGCGCGGCATCGCATAGCGCCGTAGCGTATATACGAGAGGAGTCGCATCCAACATGCGCGTTTCATATGAATGGCTCAAGACTATGGTCGACGTTCCCGACAACGTGGCCGAGCTTGTAGAGGAATACACCCGCACGGGCACCGAGGTCGAGGCCGTCGACAAGGTGGGCGAGGGCTTCGACCACGTCGTGACCGGCGTGGTGCTCGAGAAGAAGCCCCATCCGGATTCTGACCACATGTGGGTCACCAAGGTGAGCGTGGGAGCCGCCAACGTCGACGAGCAGGGCAACCCTGTGCCGCTGCAGGTCGTCTGCGGCGCCCAGAACTTCAACGAGGGCGACCACATCGTCGTCGCCATGGTCGGCGCCGAGCTGCCTGGTGACGTCAAGATCAAGAAGAGCAAGCTGCGCGGCGTGGAGTCCTGCGGCATGAACTGCTCCAAGCGCGAGCTGGGCATGGGTTCTGACCACGACGGCATCTGGATCCTTCCTCCCGACGCCCCCGTGGGCATGCCCCTGGGCCAGTACACCGGCCAGACCGACATCGTGGTCGACTGCGAGATCACGCCCAACCGTCCCGATTGCCTGTCGATGATCGGCATGGCCCGCGAGACCGGTGCGGTGTTGGACCGCGACACCCACATCGAGTTGCCCGAGCTTGTCGAGGACGACCGCGACGTCAACGCCCTGGTCGACGTGAAGATCGAAGACCCCGAGCTGTGCTCCCGCTACGTCGCCCGCGTCATCTCCGGCGTGAAGATCGCCCCCAGCCCCGAATGGCTCGCCAAGCGCGTCATCGCCGCCGGTTCGCGCCCCATCAACAACGTGGTCGACGTCACGAACTATGTGATGTACCTCACCGGCCAACCCCTGCACGCCTTCGACCTGGGCAAGCTCACGCGCGACGCCGACGGTCGCGCCCACATCGTCGTGCGCGCCGCCCACGACGGCGAGAAGCTCACCACTCTCGACGGCCAGGAGCGCGAGCTCACCTCCGACATGGCGCTCATCACCGACGACGGCAAGACCCCCATCGCCCTTGCCGGCGTTATGGGCGGCCAGGACTCCGAGATCGACGACACCACCGTCGACGTCCTGCTCGAGAGCGCCGCGTTCAGCAACGGCCACACCTCGCGCACGAGCCGTAACCTGCAGCTCTTCTCCGAGGCTGCCATGCGCTACGAGCGCATTGTCGACGCCGAGGGCTGCGCCTGGGTCGCCGACGTCGCCGCGGCGCTGTTTGCCCAGGTGTGCGGCGGTAGCGTGGCGCGCGGTACCGTGGACTGCTACCCGGCCCCCAAGCCCGCCGTCGAGCTCAAGCTGCGCTGCGAGCGTCTGCGTGCCATGATGGGTGCTCCCATCACCGACGAGTTCGCCAAGAACTCCCTCGTGCGCCTGGGTTGCAAGGTGTCCGACTCCGACGAGGCCCACGTGTTCGACGTCGTGGCCCCGACGTTCCGTCCCGACCTCACCCGCGAGATCGACCTGTACGAGGAGGTCGTGCGCCTGTGGGGCGAGGGCAGCATCGAGGCCACCCTGCCGGCCGCACGCAACCACATGGGCGGCCTCACGCTCGAGCAACGCCTTGAGCGCAAGGTGGGCGAGGTCCTGCGTTCCTGCAGCCTCAACGAGGCCATCAACTACAACTTCGTGGCCGACGACGACCTTGAGCGCCTCGGCATGAGCGAGGAGGGCCGCGGCATCCCCGTGCGCCTCATGCGCCCCATGTCGAGCGACTGGACCGTCATGCGCCGCAGCCTCATCCCCGGCCTTCTGCGCAGCGTCGCCAACAACCACAACCGCGGCGTGAAGAACGTCGCCCTCTACGAGACGGGCCGCGTGTACTTCGGCCGTCCCGGCAAGGCCCAGCCCAAGGAGCGCCGTTACGTGGCCGGCGTCATGGCTGGCAAGTGGGCCGACGACGCTTGGAACGTCACCTATCCCAACCTGGACTTTTTTGACGCCAAGGGTGTCGTCGAGCGCCTGCTCGCCGCTCTTCGCATCGAGAAGATCCGTTGGCGTGCAGCCGAGCCCGCCGCCTACGCCTTCGCGCAGCCCGGTCGCGTGGCCGAGGTGCTCTCCGGTGGCACCGTGCTCGGCTGGGTGTGCGAGCTGCATCCCCGCTCGCTTGCAAACTACGAGGTCGAGGCCCCTGTGTGCGCCTTTGAGCTCGACCTTGAGCAGCTGCTCAAACTTGCCAGCTCCCGCATCGTCTACAAGGACGTCCCCACGCTTCCCTCGGTTGCCATGGACCTCGCCCTTACGGTCGATGAGGAGGTGACCTGCGAGCGCCTTGAGCAGGTCATCACGAGCGCCGCGGGCAAGAACCTCGAGAGCGTGCGCCTCTTCGACGTCTACCGCGACCCGGTGCGCGTGGGCGTCGGCAAGAAGTCGATGGCGTTCTCTCTGACGTACCGTGCCGAGGGCCGCACGATGACCTCCGAAGAGGCCGAGGCCGTGCATAAGCGTGTCGTGGAGAAGACTTGCCGCGCCACCGGCGCCGTCGTCAGGGGCATGTAGTCGTTCACGATGCCAACACGTCTGCGGGCCCTCGCGAGTCCGCAGACGTGCTTGCTGCTAAAATCAGCATTTCACAGGGCGCGTCTTAGTTTTACGGTCGACGAAAGAGAGTTTGCATGGCGCAGGATGATACGTTCTCCACCGGTGACGGCACGCTTGAGTTTCTCAAGGTGATGGGTGTCGCCCCCGCCGCAGAGGCTCAAAACACCCCTGAGCCGGCCGCCGAGCAGCCTCAGGAGTTGCAGACTGATGACTTTGCGACAGTCGTCGACTTCTCGACGCCGTCGACGACCGACCAGCCTGCCGAGGGCGCGCCTGCGCCTGCGTCTGTGGCGCCTGCCGGCCAGACCTTCGACAAGCCCGTCGTCATCAAGGGCGGACCTCGTCGCATCTCTCGCGCCGACGGCCGCTCGCCGCGCCTGAGCACCGCCATGGGACAGCGCCACTTTGAGCACAAGAGCGGTCGCGCCATGTTCGCGCCGTACCCTTCAAACAAGCTGTTCAACCTTGTCGCGCCCATTGCCGCGCTTGTCGTCATCTGCGGCGGTGCGGTCTATGCGTATACCCACTCTCAGGCCGTCTCCACCGAGTATGCCCAGGAGGCCCTCATCGGCACCACGGGATATGACGGCGCGCTTTCTCTCACCCCGGCTAAGGACGGCGGTTACTACACCGTCTTCTTTGTGACCTCCACGCCTACAAACGAGGCCACGATCGGCGACCTTTCCCAGGTCGTCATGTATCGCACGGACAAGGCTGTGTCGGGCGTTACTTCGGCGACGCGCATCGATATGCCCGCCGACTTGTACGTGACGCCTTACAGCGCCTATTCCAAGAACTATTACACGCTGTCTGAGACCCTCAAGCAGACGCAGAACATCACGAGGACCCTGCAGGCCATCTGCGACGAGCTCGACGTGCGCTTGTACAATGTCGTCTGCTGCGACGAGGAGGAATACGCCCGCATCAACGCCTACCTCGACGGTAGCTCGAACGACGCCTCGGTCTTTGACAATGAGGACATGCTCGGTCGCGTTCGCACAAACCTGAGCCCGGAGAGCCTCAAGGAGCTCTGCGACGGCCTGCGCGCCGTGGGCACGGCCAACATGAAGACCGTCACGGTTCCCACCACCTCGCTGGGCGCCGGCGACGTCGTCATGGAGCGCGCTTCGGCCGATTCCTACAGGCAGGCGCTGTCGCTTGCCCTCAGCAACGTCAAGTACGACGAGCACGGCTATTACTACGGCACGCAGTACGACGAGAACGGCGTGCCCATTCTCGACGAGAAGGGCAACCCCCAGGGCGCCGTCTATACCAACTACGATGCCAACCAGCTGTATTTCGACGCCGACGGCTACCTGGTGTTCTATGGTCAGCACTACGACGACCACGGCAACCCTGTGGGCACGCAGTACGACGAGAACGGAGAAGCACTTCTCGACTGGAACGGCAACCCCCAGGGTACCGTCTATGACGACAACGGCGAACCCGAGCGCGACTGGCTCGGCAACATCGTGATTCAGAACGGCTAGAACGGACGCAGCGATGGAACAACCCAAAGTGTCGGTGATCATGCCCGTGTGGGGCGTGGAAAAGTACGTGGGACGCGCAGTCGAGAGCATCCTGGGCCAGACGTTGCGCGACATCGAGCTTCTCTGCGTCGACGACGGCTCACCCGACGACTCGGGCCGCATCTTGGACCTCTATGCCTCCCGTGACGTGCGCATGCGCGTGTTTCACCAGGAAAATGCCGGCGCTCCGGCTGCGCGCAACCTTGCGATGAACCATGCCCGCGGTGAGTACCTGTGCTTCGTGGATGCCGATGACTGGGCTGAGCCCTCGATGCTCGAGGATCTCTACAATCTCGGCCACAAGAACGCCTTGGAACTCGTGGTGAGCGGCTTTTTCATCGACACCTATTGCGACGACGCTGAGACGGATTGTTTCCGCCAGGTCCTGCAAGTTCCTGACCAGGTGTTCTCCACCCCGCAGGAGTTTCACGAGCAGGCATACCGCCTCTTTGACAAGAACCAGTTCTATCCGCCGTGGAACAAGCTGTATCTGCGCAGCTACATCGAGGAGCACAGCCTGCGTTTCCCCTCCACGTTCTGGGATGACTTCCCCTTTGTCCTGTCGGTTCTGCGCGATGTGGAGAAGGTCGGCGTCACCGAAAAGCCCTACTATCACTTCATTCGTGCCCGCGCCGAGAGCGAGACCGCTCGCTATCGCGAGGGGATGTATGAGAAGCGCGAGGAAGAGCACGAGTGGATGCTCGACCTGTACCGCCACTGGGGTGTGGACGATCCCGACAGCATGGAGATGATCTATCGCCGCTACTCGGAGCGCCTCGTGGGCTGTGTTGAGAACGTGACCTGCTCGGATTGCACCTTGCCTGCCACGCAGAAGCGCGCCCAAATCGAGAAGATGATCACGGCTGACCACGCCCGTACCGCGCTTGAGCTCACAAAGCCTCGCTCTACGATGATGCGCGTGATGCTCTGGCCCATGCGCAAGGGCATGCCTCGTCTCACGTATCTCGAGGGCAAGTTTATTTCATTTGTGAAGAGCCACTCTACAAAGGTCTTTTCAAAGCTCAAAGCGCGCCGCTGAGCCGGCTGGAGCCGTTTGGAAACAAACCGTACCTATACTGAATATCCCCGCCTACCAAGGCTTAGAAACCGAGTCAAGCAAGGGATGCCTTCCATAGGCTCTGCATTCAGGAGGTGCGCCGTTGAAGCCACTTAAGATTATGGACACGACCATCCGAGACGGTCAGCAGTCCCTGTGGGCCACGAGGATGCCGATTGGCGACATGCTCCCCATTCTGCCCAAGATGGACAAGGTCGGCTACTGGGCTATCGAGGCATGGGGCGGTGCCACGTTCGACACGTGTCTGCGCTTCCTTGACGAGAACCCGTGGGAGCGCTTGCGCGCCATCAAGAAGTGCACGCCCAACACGCCGTTGTCCATGCTCATCCGTGGCCAGAACCTCGTGGGTTACCATCACTACTCCACGGACATCGTGAACCACTTTATCGCTGCGGCGCACAAGAACGGTGTCGACGTGTTCCGCACCTTCGACGCGCTCAACGACATTCGCAACGTCCGCGACTGCGCGGCCGCCGTCAAGGCCTGCAGTGCCCATTTCGAGCCCGCCATCTCGTACACCACGAGCCCTGTGCACACGCTCGACAGCTATGTTGACTACGCGTGCGCTCTGAAGGAGCTCGGCGCCGACTCAATCTGTATCAAGGACATGGCCGGCCTTCTCACGCCGTACCGCACCGACCGACTGGTGCGCGCGCTCAAGGAGGCCACGGGCCTTCCCATTCACCTGCACTGCCACTATGTCGGCGGCATGGCCCCGGCCAACTACATCAAGGGCGCCGAGGCCGGTGCCGACATCGTCGACACCGCAAGCGCGCCTTTGGCTTTCGGCAACTCCCAGCCCGCCGTCGAGATGATTGTGGCCGCCTTCAAGGAGTCGGGTTACGACACCGAGATCGACCTTGACCTGTTGTTTGAGATTGCCGAGTACTGGGAGCAGGTGCGTCAGCGCAGCCATTACAAGCGCGGCATCTCCACGCTCATCCACATGCAGGTCTACAAGCACCAGATTCCCGGCGGCATGATGAGCAACCTGGTGAGCCAGCTGGGTATCCAGCACGCCGAAGACCGTCTGGCCGACGTGGTGGAGGAGATTCCCCGCGTGCGTGCCGAGGTGGGCTTCCCGCCGCTCGTGACCCCCATGAGCCAGATCGTCGGCACCCAGGCCGTCTTCAACGTGCTTACCGGCAAGCGTTGGAGCGTCGTCTCCAGCGAGATGAAGGATTACCTGTGCGGCAAGTACGGCAAGGCGCCGGGTCCCATCGAACCCGACATCCTGAGCCGCGTCGTCGACGCTGCCGACATCCTGCCGCCTGACGTCGCCCCCTCAACGCTGGCAACCCAGACGTTTGAGGACTGCAAGGCCGAGCTCGGCTCCCTTGCGAAGAACGACGAGGACGTGCTCATGTACGCCCTTTTCCCCAACGAGGCCAAGGCGTTTTTGTCCAAGCACCGTGCTGCCGACAACGTCGAATTCCTGTATGCCCAGGACAGCAGCGCAACGAAAGAGGAGGACTACGTGGACATCAACCAGATTCGCGAGCTGATTCGCGCCGTCGAGGAGTCCGGCATCGGTGAGATCACCATCAAGGAGGCCGGCAGCGAGATCACCCTGCGCAAGCCCGAGGTCGCGGCCGCCGCAGGTGCCGTCGCGATTGCAGCCGCCCCCGCTGCTGCACCTGCTGCTGTCGCCCCCGCCGCAGCCGCCCCTGCAGCCGCATCGGATCGCCCGGCCAACTGGATCGCCGTCAAGAGCCCCATGGTGGGCACCTTCTATGCCGCCCCTTCGCCCGACGAGCCCGCGTTTGTCAAGGTGGGCGACGAGGTCATGGCCGGCAGCACCCTGTGCATCGTCGAGGCCATGAAGCTCATGAACGAGATCAGCGCCGAGTCCATGTGCGTCGTGCGCGAGGTTTGCGTGGCCAACGCCGACCCCGTCGAGTACGACCAGGTGCTCTTCTACGTCGAGCCCGTCACGTCCAACCCCGACGCGGACAAGATTGGGGCGTAGCCGATGTTCTCCCGCGTACTGGTAGCCAACAGGGGAGAGATCGCGCTGCGCGTTGTGCGCGCCCTGCGTGAGATGGGCATCGAGTCTGTCGTCGCCTACTCCCAGGCTGACAAGGACACCCGTGCCGTGCAGGAGGCCGACATCGCCGTCTGCATCGGTCCCGCTCCGAGTGCCAAGAGCTATCTGAACTTTGCCGCCGTCATCGGTGCCGCTGTCTCGCGCGCATGCCAGGCTGTGCATCCCGGCTACGGATTCCTTTCTGAGAACTCCGACTTTGCCCGCGCTTGCGCTGACAACGACCTTGTCTTCATCGGCCCCTCCGCCGACGTCATCGACCGCATGGGCGAAAAGTCCAACGCCAAGCAGACCATGATCGCCGCGGGCGTGCCCTGCGTTCCCGGCAGCGCCGGAGAGGTTGAGACGCTTGAGGACGCTTTCAAGGTCGCTGATGAGATCGGGTACCCCCTGCTCGTCAAGGCGTCTGCCGGCGGTGGTGGCAAGGGCATGCGTGAGGCCTGGAACGCTGAAGAGCTTGAAAAGGCCTACACCACGGCTCGTTCCGAGGCGCGAGTGGCCTTCGGCAACGACGCCGTATACATGGAGCGCCTTGTGCAGCATCCCCGCCACGTCGAGGTGCAGGTTCTTGCCGACAACTTCGGCAATGCCATCCATCTGTGCGAGCGCGACTGCTCGGTGCAGCGTCGCCATCAGAAGCTTGTGGAGGAGGGCCCCAGCCCCGCGCTCACCCCTGAGCTTCGCCAGCAGATGGGTGACGCCGCCGTGCGCGCGGTGCGCCAGGTTGGCTACACCAACGCCGGCACCATCGAGTTCCTCCTTGACTCCGACGGTCGCTTCTACTTCATGGAGATGAACACCCGCATTCAGGTCGAGCATCCCGTGACGGAGCAGATTACCCTAACCGACCTGGTGAAGGAGCAGATTCGCATCGCTGCCGGCGAGCCCATGAGCATTGCCGGCAACGCGCCCTACACCCCGTGCGGCCATGCCTTTGAGTTCCGCATCAATGCCGAGGACCCCGAGCACGGCTTCCGCCCGTGTCCGGGCACCATCACGAGGCTTGTGCTGCCCGGCGGTCCCGGCGTGCGCGTGGACACGCATGCTTACCAGGGCTACAAGATTCCGCCCACCTACGACTCGCTTGTCGCCAAGCTTATCGTGTGGGGCCGCGACCGCGACGAGGCACTGGCACGTGCCCGCCGTGCCCTGTCTGAGTTTGTCGTCGAGGGCATCAAGACGACCATTCCGTTCCACTTGGCCGCCATTTCGGTTCCTGCTTTCCAGGAAGGGGCCGTGTATACGGACTTCATTGAGACGTATCTGCCTGAATTCCTCAAGTAGCTTTGTGTGCAGAGCGCATCGACCTGTCTTGGGGCTATAATCGTGCGCATGCCGAATGCGCTATGATTGTCCAACCAATCGCCCGCTTGGCATCAAGCGGGCGATTTTCGTATATGAAGGGACTCGAGCATGGACGAGGAAATCCGCGTAAACGATCTTGTTGTTGCCCCGGAGGTCGTCGAGACCATCGTGCGCCTGTCTGCTGAGAAGGTTGAGGGTGTCGCCGCCGTCGGTCAGCCTGGCGAATTGAACGGACTTTTCTCGTTCTTCTCGCAGAAGAAGGCCGACCCGGCCGTTCCTGCCGTTACCCTTAAGATAGTTGATTCCAAGCTCGACATCACCGTCCACCTTGCGGTGCTCTTCGGCTATTCGTTCGTGACGCTTGCGCAGTCGGTGCGTGAGCTTATCGCCAAGTCCGTCGAGTCCCAGGTCGGCATTGAGGTCGCTGCCGTCAACGTCTACATCGATTCGCTGCTGTTCCCGAAGGAGTAGGTCCCTTGTCTAAAATCGCCGGTCGCACGCGCGCACGCGTCCAAGCCATTCAGCTTCTCTTCCAGGCCCAGATTCAGGGCCTCGATGTGTTCGACCTGCTGCGCGATGGTACCTATGCGCTTGAAGACGGCCCCGTCGACCCCTTCGCCGAGGAGCTTGCTCGCGGCGTTGCGGTCAACCGTCTTGCCATCGAGCGCATGCTTGACAACATCTCCACCTGCTGGAGCTATTCGCGCATGCCCATCGTCGACCGCACCATCATGGCTGTGGCGCTCTTTGAGATGTTCATGCAGGACGACACGCCCGTTTCGGTTGCTATCAGCGAGGCCGTCGAGATCTCCAAGCTCTACGGCGGCGATGACTCCTCCAACTTCGTAAACGGCATTCTTGGTGACGTTGCTCGCCTGGCCCAGGAGAATCCCGGGGCTTCGCTGGCCGTTCTGGCCAACAAGGTTGCCGAGGCTGCCGCCGAGCAGAAGGACACCGAGGTTGCCGAAGTCGCCGACTCCGTCGATGAGCTCGACGAGATCGAGGGTGACATCGAGGACGACGTCGAGGACGTCGATGATGAGGCCGTCGTGGACGGTGGCCTTGAGTAGCGCAAGCCGCTACGGCGAGGTCGTCTCGCGCCTCGATGAGATTGTCAATACTGTCAAGTCGAAGGATTCCTCCATTGAGCGGAGCCTCGACCTGCTTGACGAGGCGCTGCGCCTGAGCATGGAGGCCGTCGAGCAGGTCGATATCGCCCAGACGGCTCCCCAAGAGGAGGCCGTCGCCGACGAGCCTTCGGCCTAACGCAAAGTTGGTTGCCGTGTCAAAGATTCTCGACAGCATTCAAAAACCTGATGATGTGCGCGACTTGTCGTTTGACGAGCTTGGGCGGCTGGCCCAAGAGCTGCGTGAAGAGATGATTGCGGCTACCTCCGTCAACGGAGGCCACTTGGCTTCTTCCTTGGGAGCGGTCGAAATCATCCTCGCCGCGCATCGCGTGCTTCACCTGCCTGAAGACAAGCTTCTGTTCGACGTGGGCCATCAGGCCTATGCGCACAAGCTTCTCACAGGCAGGCGTTCGGGGTTTGCCCATCTGCGCAAAGAGGGCGGGGTCTCGGGCTTTACCCGCCGTATGGAGAGCCCCTACGACGTCCATGACGCCGGCCATGCCTCCGATGCGCTGCCCACTGCTTTGGGCTTGGCGCTCGCCCGCGACATCGAGGGCCTCGACACGAATATCGTCACCGTGGTGGGTGACGCCTCGATTGCCGGCGGTCTTTCGTATGAGGCGCTCAACTATATCGGCCAGCAGCAGTTCAAGCGCTTCGTTGTCATCCTCAACGACAACGAGATGAGTATTTCGCGCTCGGTCGGCGCCTTTTCGAGCTACCTTGCTGGAATCCGAACAAGCAAGGCATACACCAACGTGCGCGACTCGGTCGAAGAGGGCCTGTCGCGCTCGAGCAAGGTGGGCGATACCCTTGTGCGCCTGGGGGAGAAGGCCAAGGAGGCCACGAAGCAGTTCCTCATCCCGGGTATGTTCTTCGAAGATATGGGCTTTACCTACCTCGGCCCTGTCGACGGCCATGATGTGCGTCTGTTCCAGGAGACGCTCGTCCGTGCGCTCAACATGGGCAAGCCTGTCGTCATACATGCCGTCACCAAAAAGGGCCTGGGTTATGCACCTGCTCAGGCCAATCCCGAGGCGTTCCACGGTGTAGCCCCCTTCGATATCGCCACGGGCGAGATTCGCAAGTCCAAGGGCGGGGCCCCCACCTATACGAGCGTCTTTTCCCAGCGCCTTATCGCTGAGGCCGAGGTGAACCCTTGCATTGTCGCCATCACTGCGGCCATGTCGGCGGGAACGGGTCTTGATGCTTTTGCCAAGCGGTTCCCGCGCCGCTTCTTCGACGTCGGCATCGCCGAGGAGTGCGCCGTCACCATGGCGAGCGGCCTGGCCATCGGCCAGTTCGTGCCCGTGGTGGCCGTCTACTCCACGTTCCTGCAGCGCGCCTATGACGAGATCGCCACCAACGTGTGCTTGCAGAACCTCCATGTCGTCTTTGCCGTCGACCGCGCGGGCCTGGTGGGAGAGGATGGATCAACCCACCATGGCGCTTTCGATCTGGCATATCTGCGCACGCTTCCCAACATGCGCATTCTGGCTCCCTCTGACGAGGCAGAGCTGGCGCGTGCGCTGCGCTTTGCCATCGACACCACGGGCCCCATCGCCGTGCGTTTCCCTCGTGGCAAAGCGCAAGGTGTTGCGCTTCCTGAGCATGTCGAGCCTATCGACGACCACGCGCGCCTTGTGCATGGCGCGGCCGAAGGCCCCGTCGATGTGAGCTTCCTTGCGGTCGGCCGTATGGTGCGCAGCGCTGTCGAGGCTGCCCAAGAGCTGGAGGAGCGCGGCATTTCTGCGCGCGTGCTCGACATGCGTTGGGTCAAGCCTGTCGACGTCTGTGCCGTGCAGGCCGCGGCTCGCGATTCCCGTCTGCTTGTGAGTGTTGAAGACGGCACGGTCGCCGGTGGTTTCGCCTCGGCAGTGCTCGAGACGCTTGCCGACGCCGGCCTCGAGGCTCAGGTGCTGCGTCTGGGCCTGCCCGATGCGTTTGTGGGGCACGGTACCGTCGAGGGACTCCTTTCGATGCTTGGGCTCGATGCGCACGGTATTGCCGAGTCCGTGGCGCACAGGCTCGAAGGCGTTGCGCCTACACGGGGTGGCGAGCGATGACGCGTGCCGTTAAGCGCCGCCTTGACGCGGAGCTTGTCGAGCAGGGCTATTTCAGCGATGTCCGAGAAGCCGAGCGCGCCGTCATGGCGGGGCTGGTCTCGTCTGCTGGCGAGCGCCTGACCAAGCCCGGCCAGCAAGTGAAAGCTGGCGTTGCCCTGCATGTGAAGGGCTCGCGCAAGCAGAGCGCCCAGGGCCTGGGTACCTATGTGAGCAGGGGAGGACTCAAGCTTGAGGGTGCTCTCCTGGCATTTGGCCTAGATGTCAACGGTCTCAACTGCGTCGATGTGGGATGTTCCACCGGTGGCTTTACCGATTGCCTGCTCAAGCAGGGTGCCCGTCGTGTTGCCTCGGTCGACGTGGGCTATGCCCAGTTCGACTGGGGGCTCAGGTGCGACGAGCGCGTCGCGCTTTTTGAACGTACGAACATTTGCAATGCTGACCCGCAGGTCTTAGGGGCGCCTTTCGACCTTGCTGTGGCGGACGTGTCCTTTACCTCGGTGGCCACCATTTTGCCGGCCGTCATGTCCATGCTCGGCGAAGACGGTCTTTTCTGCACGCTTGTCAAGCCGCAGTTCGAAGCTTCGAGCTCGCAGGTCGGTGAGGGCGGCATCGTGCGAGATTCCCAGGTCCATCGCGAGGTCCTCGCACGCGTCATTGCGGGGCTTACGCAAGCTGGGATGTCCGTGCGCGGCGCTTGCGTCTCGCCCATCCATGGCGCCAAGGGCAACATCGAATATTTTGTTTTGGCCGGCATGCGGCCCTGCACGGCGGCAATCGACGTCGATGCCGTCGTTGCGCAGGCATGGCATGACCAGGCTGGTGTTGAAGGGAACGAAGCTCTGTGATGCGTGTCATGCTTGTTCCAAACGAGCTCTATGAGGCTTCCGTTGAAGCTGCGTCAAAACTGGAAGCCTGGCTCGACGACCAGCTCATCGATGTCGTGAAGCCCCCGCGTTTCGGCAACGATTCTGAGGCGTGTCTAGAGGGTGTTGACCTCGTTGTCTCCCTGGGCGGCGATGGCACCTTGCTTCGGGCGGCGCGTCTTGTGGGGTCGCTGCAGATTCCGATTCTGGGCCTTTCTTTCGGTCACTTGGGATTCCTGACGGCAGACGCCAACCTCGACCAGGCCGACATGTTCCAGCTTGTGGGCCAGGCCCTTGCCCAGGAACTCCACGTCACTCGCCGCGCGGCGCTGGCTGTCGTGGTGGAGGGCTACGATCGCGAGGGCAACGAGACGACGCTGCGCACCAATGCCGTCAATGAGGTCGTGCTCGCCCGTGGCGCGTCGGGCCGCATGGTTGAGTTCGACGTGTCCGCCAACGGCGTGCACATCGACCGTCTGCGCGGTGACGGTTTCGTGGTGTCCACGGCCACCGGCTCCACCGGCTATGCCCTTTCTGCCGGTGGGCCTATCGTCACGCCTGACTTTACGGGGCTGGTGTGCGTGCCCATCGCGCCCCATACCATTACGGCCCGCGCGTTCGTCACCTCGCCCTCCGATGTGGTGGAGCTCCAGGTGGCATCCGACCGTTCGAGCGACCCGACCATCTTCATCGACGGCGAGTCCCCTTTTGAGTCGATTGCCCCCTGCCGCCTTACGGTGAGCCGGGCTGACTACGATATCGTTCTCCTCAGCGCGCGCGACCAGGCGTTCTTTGAGTCGGTCTCTCGCGTCTTCTACGGCAAGGTGCGCTAGCCCCTCGAACGAAACGAGGCACATCAGGTGATTGAAGAGCTTCATGTCAAAGACCTCGCCTTGATCGAGGATGCGGTCATTTGCCCTTCGCGCGGGCTCACGGTTCTTACAGGTGAGACGGGCGCGGGCAAGTCGGCCCTGTTAAGTGCCATAAAGCTGCTCATCGGCGAGCGTGCCGAGGCAAGCCAGGTGCGTCAGGGTTGCGATTTCCTGCTCGTCGAGGCCCAAATCACCGACGAGGGCGATGCGCAGGAGTTCCCCGACGGCCATATTGTGAGCCGAAGGGTTTCCAGCGAGGGTCGCTCGCGTTGCACGCTTGACGGCTCGATGGCGACCGTGGGCCAGCTCTCCCAGGCGGTAGGCGCCCATATCGACCTGTGCGGCCAGCACGACCATCAGAAGCTCCTGAGCGAGCAGAACCACCTTGCCCTTCTTGACGCTTGGGCAACCGATGCCGTCGCTGAAAAAAAGAGCGATTACGAGGTTGCATGGAAGGCGCGTTCCCGCGCGCAGAAGGAGTACGACCAAGCGTTTCAAGACTGCCATCAAAGTGTCCAAGCCGTAGATGAGGCACGTTTTGTTATCGAGCGGTTTGAAGAAGTGAAGCCCCAGGAAGGGGAGTACGAGGAGCTTCAGCGCTCGCTTCCCAAAATGGAGCACGCCGAGTCTCTTCTCGAGGCTTGTGAGCAGGCGCGCCAGTCGATAAGCGACGAGGGTGGTGCGCTCGACGCGCTCAACTCGGCCCTCGTGAGCTTGGAGTCGGCGGAGCGCTTCGACCCCGACCTTGCGGTCATCTGTCAGGCCTTGCGCGAGGCCATTTTCCCCATCGAGGACGTTGCGCATGAGGTCCGCCGGTATCGCGACGATGTCGAGTTCGACCCAGCTGAATATGCCCGCGCCGACGCTCGCATGGGTGAGCTCGCCGGGCTTTTGCGCTCGTACGGTCCCGAGATGCCAGACGTGTTCGACCATTATGCCCAGGCATGCCATGTCGTGGAGCTTGTGGATGACTCGCAGGAAGTCTTGCGACGCCTGCAGGCGGCACTCGATGACGCCGAGCAAGCGCTTGTCAGTGCGGCTGAGGCTCTCTCGCAGGCGCGCCGCGCCGCCGCCCCTCAGTTTGCCGACGCTGTCAGTGCTCAGATGGCCCGCCTTGAAATGGGCACATCACGTCTCGATGTACGCATCGAGGAGCTTCCGCGTGCCCAATGGGGCCCTCGCGGGGCCGACGCGGTCGAGTTCCAGTATCGTCCCGGTGCCGCGATGCAGCCCAGACCGCTTGCGCGCATTGCCTCGGGCGGTGAGCTCAGCCGCGTCATGCTGTCCATCAAGGTGGTCCTCGGTGCTCGCGACGACGTCGAGACCCTCATCTTCGACGAGATCGACGCAGGCGTGGGCGGCTCCACTGCCCGCGCGGTTGCCCAGGTCATTGCCGAGCTCGCACAAACGCGCCAAGTCATTGTTGTCACGCACCTGGCCCAGCTTGCCGTCGTGGCGCAAAGCCACTATGTGGTGCGCAAGTCCGAGACCAGCGATGACGGCCTGCCCGTGACGAGCCTCGTCGAGGTTTCGGGGGAGGATCGTGTCCGTGAGGTGGCACGCCTGCTTTCCGGCGACGAGGATGAAGCGACCATAGAACATGCACGTGTCCTACTTGACAAAGCCGGGGATAGATAGGCTATAATCCTGAAGTTCTTCGTGTGGTTACGTTCGTGGTTCTTCCCGGGGCGTGGCGCAGTCTGGTAGCGCGCGTGCTTTGGGTGCACGATGTCGCTGGTTCGAATCCAGTCGCCCCGACCATGCGGCGGTAGTTCAATTGGTAGAGCGTCAGCCTTCCAAGCTGATTGTTGCGGGTTCGAGTCCCGTCCGCCGCTCCATAGATTTTCATATGGATCCGTCAGTCACTGGCGGGTCCTTTTTTATGCCTGACACCAGGCGTTATCGATATCTCACTGTGCAATAGGGAGACATATGCTCTTTAGTGCCCTCGTCTATCTTCTTTGCGTCATTAGCCTCATCTGGGCGCTCAACCGCCTTGCCGTTTCAACGGAAAGCACGTCGACCCGCTCGATGGCGGGCGCAATCGTTCTCGAATGCCTTCTGTTTGCCTGGTCGATGTTCTCGGCCTTTGGCGGCGTCAGCCCGTCGTCGGGCGTCGCGGCTGGGTTTGTCGCCCTTGCGATGCAGGTCCTTGTGGGATGCGTACTTTTTGCACCGCAAGCTCGTCGCAGACTTGCCAGCGTTGCCACGAAGATCCGCCCTGTCATGGTGGTGCTTGCCGTGCCGGTTGGGTTTTTCCTCATCGAGTTTGCCTACAGCACGATGCTCTTTGAGATGCAGCTTCGCTATGTCGGCCTTAACCTGGCCCTCGTCGCCGGTTTCATTCTGGCGGTCTGGCTGTTTTGCCAGCGCCGCATGTGGGGTCTGATCGTCGGTCTCGCCATATGCCTGTTTGCAGGATATGTCGACTACTTTCTCATGCTTTTTAAAGGAACGACGATTCTTCCCTCCGACGTGCTTGCCCTGTCGACTGCCGTGGAGGTGGCAGGTGGCTACACCCCGGTTTTCCAGGATTCGGCGCTCATTTGCCTCGCACTGTTTTTGCTGTATGCGGCTGGTGCGGTGTGCCTGCCCAACCCCAATCTCACGCCTCTGCGCGTGAGCGTCAACGTCGTGCTTGCCTGCTTGTCGGTTTTTGGCCTTACGCACTGGTATGCCACGACCAACATCGGCGAGAAATACGACATCGACGTCGACGTTTGGAGCAGCGAGGTGTCGTACATGACCTACGGCGCCGTTCCTTGCTTCCTTGAGCGGCTCCAAGAGGTCCAGCCCGAGTCTCCCTCGGGGTACAACGCTCAAGAAACCGACAATCTGATTGCCGACCTTGCGGCCCAGTGGGATGCCGAGCATCCTGGCTACCCGAACTCTCTGGCCCGCTACTATCAAGATCGCTCTGGTGAGGAGGCCCCCAGCGTCGTCTGCGTCATGAACGAGTCGTTCAGCAACTTGAATATGTACGATGGCGTCGAGGGCTACGAAGGCACGACGTATGTCGACTCGCTCGATGCCCTCCTACGGGGCATGCTCTATGTGAGCGCGCGTGGCGGCGGCACATGCAACACCGAGTTTGAGTTCCTTACCGGGTCGAGTTTGGGCATGATCGGGGGCGGCGTGTACCCGTACATGTACTACGACCTTTCCGGCGCAGAGTCGCTTCCCAGACTCTTCAATGCTCTGGGATACACCTCGACTGCAATCCACCCCTGCGCCGCCTCCAACTGGCGCCGCGACGTCGTTTATGATGAACTGGGCTTTACGTACTTTCTGAGCGAGAGCTATTTCGCTGGCAACGTTGCCACACTGCGCGACAAGATCCGCGACTCTGAGACGTATGCGGCGGTGCTCGACGTTCTCGCTCAGGACGGTCCCCAATTTGTCTTCGACGTCACCTATATGGGGCACGGCGGGTACACCACCGGTTTGCTGGATTCCTATCCGTATGACTCCGTGACCGTCAACGGTGAGTCCATCGAGGGCATGAGCGAGTACCTCTCTGTCATCGACGCCGCCGAGGTGGACCTTGCTTGGTTTTTGGGAGAACTTGAAAAGCTCGACAAGCATGTCATCGTCGTGTTCTTCGGTGACCATCAGCCCGGCTTCAACGAGGAACTCGCCGTCGCGGCCGGCCAGGACGATCCTGACTCCCTTGAGCAGGTTCAGCGCAGGTTCTCCACGCAGTATTTCGTATGGGCAAACTACGACCTCGACGGCTCCCACAGCGATTCGGCCTGCGACTCCACATGCGACCTGTCTGTGGGCTACCTTGGCGCGCAGACGATGTACGAGCTCGGCCTGCCTCTGTCTGACATGCAGAAGGCCCACCTGAGGCTGATGGAGACCATGCCCGCCACCAACCTGAACGGGTATTTCGATGTCGCCGACGACATGTGGTACTGGAACGGTTTTGACAGTCCCATCAAGGACGTCTATGACGACTATACGTTCATCCAGTACCGCAACCTCTTTGATTGTTACTGATTCGCTTGCGTGACGTGCTCAAACGGTTGTGCTTTGCGAATCTTGCGTTTGCAGGGGTATCTGCTCTGCTAGAATGCATCTGGCTCTCAGACGAGCCATGTCATGCGCCTCAATAGCTCAATGGATAGAGTCCCGGCCTTCTAATCCGGTTGTTGTAGGTTCGAGTCCTACTTGGGGCGCCAGTTGTTGTTGCTCGAGCCCGTCCGACACCTCGCGTCGGGCGGGCTCGTTTTGTATCGTGCTGCTGCACCTCCGAGCCGATGAGATGTGAGGAGCCCTTCATGGAAGAAGTTGTCGGTCTTGCCTGTGATGAGCAGTCAGACTTCCAGCGTCCCTCGGGCCGACTTTCCACCATGCTTGTTGTGGCGGTCTTGGCGCTCCTTCTTTTCACGCTCGGCGCCTACGCCGTTGTGTTTGCCGAGCACACCGACAGGGCCAACGAGCAGGCTGCGCTTTCCGAATCGCGCCTCCTTGCTCAGCAAGTCGCCTCGTTTTGGCGCTACAGCGATTTCGACAGCGCACAGGACAGCGCCGCTTCGTTCGCTCCGGACGCGCAGGTCTGCGTGCACCTCCTCGACATGCGCCCCACCTCGACGACCTCGGCCGACCCTTTCGAGCTTGATGCCATCTCGTCGTTTAAATCCGGAAAGTCTGAATTCTTCGGCGTTGCCGCGTATCAGGGGAACGTCTGCTATCGCTATGTGATGGCCCTTCCCGACGTGGGTGGCGCGGTCAGCGTCGTCATACCTCTTTCCAATTACACGCAGGGCCATGCCGAGTCTGTCATGCTGTTCGGCGGGCTTTTTGTTGTGCTTGCCGTTGAGCTGGTCGCATGTATTGTCGTTGCATTGCACAAGCTGGTGAGCAGGCCTCTCGAACAGCTTTCGCGTGCTGCGGTCGAGGTGGGAGAGGGTGCATTGGGCGGCAAGCTCGGCACCGGTGTCGCGTTTGGCGAGGTGGCCCATCTCAAGGCCGACCTTGCGCTCATGGAGAAGCAGCTCAAGGTTTCCCACGACGAGCTGGAGTCCCGTGTGCGCGAGCGCACGATTGAGCTCGAGCAGGCAAACACCCGTCTCAAGGAGGAGGTCGAGTACAAGACGACCTTCTTGTCGACGATGAGCCATGAGCTCCGTACGCCCTTGGCCTCGATCAACGCCTATGCTGAGGTGTGCCTGCGCGAGGCACGGCTCACCGACGAGCGCGACGTGAAGCTTCTCGAGGGAATCAAGCGTAACGCCAAGTCGCTCCTGCTCACCATCAACAACACGCTCGACGCCGCAAGCATCGAGGCCAGGCGCTTCGTGCTCGACCCCGTCGAGTGCGACTTGTATGATGTCGTGAACGCTGTCGACTCCGTGGCCGCGCCCCTGGCGCAGGAGAAGTCCATCGCATGGAGGCTCGACGTTCCCGATGACCTGCCCATGGTTGTCGTCGATCCCAATGTCGTGCACAAGGTGGTCATGAATCTCGTGGGCAATGCGATCAAGTTTTGCGGCCAAGAGGGTCACGTCGACCTTGTCTTGCGTGTGGACCCAGACCCGGGTACGTTGACCGTGCAGGTGAAAGACGATGGCATCGGCATTCCCGAGGAAGACCTGCGTGTCGTCTTCGAGCGTTTCCGCCAGGCTGATTCCTCCATTTCGAGGAGGTATGGCGGAAGCGGCCTGGGGCTCACGCTCGTCAAGGAGCTCAGCGAGCTCATGGGCGGATCGGTGCACGTTGTCAGCAAGGTCGGTCAAGGCAGCACGTTTACCGTCGAGTTGCCCGTCAAAGTCATTGAGGAGGTCTGACATGAAGGTCATGCTTGTTGACGACGAGCCCAGCTTCCATGTGCTCGTACAGTCGGTGTGCGAGTCGGCGGGCCACGAGTTTCGCGGAGTGGGAGACTCCCGCCAGGCGATTGAAGTCTTCAAGGCCTATGCGCCCGACGTCGTGCTGCTCGACATCATGATGCCCTATCTCGACGGCTACCAGGTCTGTGAGGGCATCCGCGCGTTCGATTCCGAGGTCGCCGTCGTGTTCCTTTCGGCCAAGGGCGCCGTTCCAGACAAGCGCGAGGCGTTCTCGAGGGGTGCGGACGACTATCTCGTCAAGCCGTTCGACGGCGAGGAGCTCCTCATGCGCCTCGAGGCGCTGCAACGTCGCTCGCAGCGGGCGAAGGCGCAGGCTGCCCCGGCTCCCAGCGAGACGCTCAAGGTGGGGGAGTTTGAGTTCGACTCCGTGCGCCAGACGCTTGCACTCAACGGCACCTCGGTTCAGCTGACGCCTAAGGAGTTCCAGATTCTCTACACCCTGGCGCTCAAGCCCGAGACGGTCATGAGCAAGGAAGAGCTCATCGAGGCCGTCTGGGGCAAGGAATACCTCGACGACGCCATCTCCATTGCCGTGTATGTGCGCAAGATACGCGAGAAGATCGAGCAGAACCCCGCAAAGCCGCGCTATTTGAAGACGGCATGGGGTATGGGATACTCTTTCTCCATCAAATAAATGGCAATCTATCGAGTTCTAAAGTGTTGATTGTTCTGTGCGGTTCTTCTGGTAGACTATGATGGTTTTTCGTCTAAGCGGGCGTGGCGGAATTGGCAGACGCGCTGGATTTAGGTTCCAGTGGGTAATACCCGTGAAGGTTCGACCCCTTTCGCCCGCACCATTCGTCAGTGCAGTTGTGCACCCGGATCCGATCAGTTGGAGGAACGTTGCAAACTTCGGCAGAGCGTCTTGAGAACAATGTGGTCGAGGTCAGCGTCACCGTTGACGCCAAGGCTGTGGACAAGGCCATTGCCGACACGTACAAGGAGCTGGCCAAGAAGTATCGCTTCCCGGGCTTCCGTCCCGGCAAGGCCCCTCGTCCCGTGATCGACAACAACATCGGCAAGGACGCCGTCCTGGGCCAGGCTACCGAGGCCCTCGTGAACGAGGCCGCCCCGAAGGTGCTTGAGGCTGAGGACATCGTTGCCATCGGCGATCCCAACTTCGCCGACGTCCAGCCCGTTGTCGCCGGCGAGGACTACTCCTTCAAGGTGCGCTACACCGTGCGCCCCGAGCTCACCCTGAGCTCCTACGAGCCCGTCGAGATCACGCTTCCCTCCGAGGAGGCCACTGAGGCCGAGATCACGGCCCAGATCGACACCTTCCGCGGCTACCTGGGCAAGTACGAGGACATCGAGGGTCGCGCCGTCGAGGCCGATGACTTCGTGTACATCAAGGTCAAGGGTGGCGAGAACCTCGAGAAGATCAACTTCGAGAACCGCCTGTACCACCTCGGCCAGGGCCAGATGCCCGAGGGCTTCGACAAGGGCCTCATCGGCATGAACCCCACCGAGACCAAGACCGTCGAGTTCGAGCTTCCCCAGGCTCCCGTCGCTGAGGGCGAGGAGGCCCCCGAGGCCCAGATCGCCAAGGCCGAGGTCACCGTCAACCGCCTCGTGCACCACGTGCTTCCCGAGCTGACCGACGAGTTCGCAAAGAACAACTTCGGCTTCGACGACGTCGAGGCCATGCGCGCCGCCATCGCCAAGGAGATCGGCCAGCAGAAGAAGCAGGCCCTTCCCCAGCTCAAGGAGAACCGCGTCACCGGCAAGCTCGCTGAGCGCCTTGAGGGCGACCCCACGCCTGCCTACATGCAGACCATCTTCCAGGAGCTCGGCCAGAACTTCCTGATGCAGCTCGGCAACCAGGGCACCAACCTGGACAACTGGCTTGCTGCCAACGGCATCTCCCAGGCCCAGTTCATGGCTGACCTGCAGCACCAGGCCTCCGACATCGCCCGCGAGTCCCTCGCTCTCGACGCCCTCGTGCGTGAGCAGGGCCTCGAGGCCACCGATGCCGACGTCGAGGAAGAGTTCAAGAAGGCCGGCGTGCCCGACTGGGAGGCTGCCAAGGCTGAGTTCGAGGCCGACGGCCGCCTGCCTGCCATCCGCGTCTCCATCCGTCGCAACAAGGCCATCGACTGGCTGCTGAACTCCGCCGTCGTGACCATCTCCGACGAGCCCGAGCAGCCCGCTGAGGCCGAGGAGAAGCCGGCCGAGGAAGCTCCCAAGAAGAAGACCACGCGCAAGCGCACCACCAAGAAGGCTGCCGAGGAGACTCCCGCCGCCGAGGGTGAGGCTGTGGCTGAGGAGGCCGCTGAGGAGGCCCCCAAGAAGAAGACCACGCGCAAGCGTACCACCAAGAAGGCCGCCGAGGAGGCTCCCGCCGCCGAGGAGAAGGCCGAGTAGGTCTTACGCCCCATCTGGTTTCACTCTAGGGAGGGGGCCTTCGGGCCTTCTCCCTTACATGTATCTTAGGCTTCGATTATTTGGAGGTCCGCAGCATGGCATTTTTGCAGACTCCCAGCTCGTCGCTGGTTCCGTACGTCGTCGAGCAGTCGCCGCGCGGTGAGCGCAGCTATGACATCTTCTCGCGCCTGCTCAACGACCGCATCGTCTTTCTGGGCGAGGAGGTCACCGACGTCAGCGCAAATCTCGTGATTGCCCAGCTGCTCCACCTCGAGAGCCAGGATTCCGAGAAGGACATCTCCCTGTACATCAACTCCCCGGGTGGCTCGGTTACGGCCGGCTTGGCGATTCTCGACACGATGAACTACATCAAGTGCGACGTTTCGACCATCTGCCTGGGCGAGTGCGCCTCCATGGGCGCGGTGCTGCTCTCTGCCGGCGCCAAGGGCAAGCGTTACTGCCTGCCCAACTCCATGGTCCTCATTCACCAGCCTTCCGGCGGTGCCCAGGGCCAGCAGACCGAGATTCAGATTGTCGCCGACTTCATGCGCAAGACCCGCGACCGTCTGAACAACATTCTCGCCAGCAACACCGGCCAGCCCCTCGAGGTCATCGAGCGCGACACCGAGCGCGACAACTACATGACCGCCGAAGAGGCCATGGCGTACGGTCTGGTCGACAAGGTCATCGTCGACCGCACCACTCTGTCCGATTCCAACAGCGAGGCATAAGGCCGCATGGACATGGAATTCATGAACCCGACGGTGCACTGCTCGTTCTGTGGTCGTTCGCGCGACGAGGTGGACAAGCTCGTATCCGGCCCCAGCGGCGTCTACATCTGCGACGAGTGCATCGAGGCCTGCAACGAGATGCTCAAAGAGCATGAGATGGGCGAGCAGGACGACAGCATCGACCTGACCAACCTGCCTACCCCTCATGAGATCTTCGACGAGCTCTCGCAGTATGTCATCGGTCAGGATGATGCCAAGCGCGCCATGAGCGTGGCCGTCTACAACCACTACCGCCGCATCGCCACGGGCCAGGATCCCGATGACGGCGAGGTCGAGCTCGCGAAGAGCAACATCCTCGTGCTCGGCCCCACCGGTACGGGCAAGACGCTCCTCGCTCAGACCCTCGCGCGCTTCCTGCGCGTTCCGTTCGCCATCGCCGATGCCACGAGCCTCACCGAGGCCGGCTATGTGGGCGAGGATGTGGAGAACATCCTTCTCAAGCTCATCACCGCGGCTGAGGGCAACGTCGAGAAGGCCCAGCTCGGCATCATCTACATCGATGAGATCGACAAGATTGCCAAGAAGGCCGAGAACCTTTCCATCACCCGCGACGTTTCGGGCGAGGGCGTGCAGCAGGCCCTGCTCAAGATCCTCGAGGGCACGGTTGCCAGCGTTCCGCCCCAGGGCGGCCGCAAGCACCCCCAGCAGCAGCTCATCCCCATCGACACCACCAACATCCTCTTCATCCTCGGTGGTGCGTTCGTGGGCCTCGACCAGATCGTCGCCGAGCGCATCGGCAAGCGCGGCGTCGGCTTCAACTCCGACCTGTCCGACAAGGCGAGCCAGAACTACGACGAGCTGCTCAGCAAGGTGCTTCCCGAGGACCTGCACAAGTTCGGCATGATCCCCGAGTTCGTGGGCCGCGTCCCGGTCATCACCCAGACGCGCGGCCTGTCGGAGGAGGACCTCATTCCGATTCTGACGCAGCCCAAGAACGCCCTGGTCAAGCAGTACCAGCGCATGTTTGAGATGGAAGGCTGCAAGCTCACCTTCACCGCCGAGTCGCTCCATGCCATCGCCCACAAGGCGGTCGAGCAGAACACCGGCGCACGCGGTCTGCGCGCCATCTGCGAGAACGTGCTGCAGCAGACCATGTACGACTTGCCCAGCGAGCCCGACGTCACCGAGGTTGTCGTGACGAAGGGCAGCGTCGAAGGCATCGAGTCCCCCAAGCTTCTGCGCGGGGCTGACCCTGCCGACCCGGCACACCTGGCGTAAGCGACAGTCGCACGTCCATGCCCGGGAGGCGCCCTGCCCCCGGGCATTTTTGATATCAACGCCTTTGCAAACCGCAACCTAGCGTTAAGGAGCCATCGTGGAAGAGATGCCCAAGAACTACGACCCGCAAGAGGTGGAACCCCAGCTTATCGACATGTGGATGGAGGCCGGCGCCTATCGTCGCTCCAAGGGCGTGGGCGACTGCACCGTCACCATTCCCCCTCCCAACGTCACGGGCATGCTCCACATGGGCCACGCCCTCGACGACACCATCCAGGACACCATCGTTCGCTATAACCGCATGAAGGGCTACTCCACCCGCTGGATCCTCGGTACCGACCATGCCGGCATCGCGACCCAGACCAAGGTGGACAAGAAGCTCAAGTCCGAGGGCATCTCGCGCCTCGAGATCGGCCGCGAGAAGTTCATCGACGCCTGCTGGGACTGGACGCATGAGTACGGTGGCATCATCGTCGACCAGATCAAGCGCATGGGCTGCTCGGTCGACTTTGAGGGCGAGCGCTTCACCATGGACCCCGGCTACGCCAAGGCGGTGCGCAAGGTCTTCTGCGACTGGTACCACGACGGCCTCATCTACCGTGGCAAGCGTATCGTGAACTGGTGCCCCAACTGCACCACGGCCATCTCCGACGACGAGGCCGAGTACCGCAGCGAGCCCTCGCACCTCTGGCACCTGCGTTACCCGCTCACCGAGCCCGTCGACGGCGTCGAGTACATCGTCGTGGCCACCACGCGCCCCGAGACGATGCTGGGCGACACCGGCGTTGCCGTGAGCCCCTCCGATCCCGACAAGGCAAAGTTCGTGGGCAAGACGGTCATGCTGCCCATCGTCAACCGCGAGATCCCGATTTTCTCCGACTACCACGTCGACGCTGACTTCGGCTCCGGCTTCGTCAAGGTGACCCCCGCCCACGACCCCAACGACTACGCCATGGGCACCGCCCACGACCTGCCCAAGATCAACATCTTCGACGAGCATGCCGTCGTTGTCGAGGGCTATGGCGAGTTCACCGGCATGACCCGCGACGAGGCCCGCGAGGCCGTTGTGGCATGGTTTGAGGAGCACGGCCTGCTCGACCACATCGAGGACATCGAGCACTCCGTCATGCATTGCTATCGTTGCGACTCCACGCTCGAGCCTTGGCTTTCCGAGCAGTGGTTCGTCGCCGTCGACAAGCTCAAGGGACCGGCGACCGACGTGGTGAAGTCCGGCGAGGTGAGCTTCCACCCGCAGCGCTGGGAGCAGACCTACCTCACCTGGATGGAGAACCTCAAGGACTGGTGCATCTCGCGCCAGCTGTGGTGGGGCCACCGCATCCCCGTCTTCTACTGCGAGGACTGTGGCTGGGAAGACGCCCTCATGGACGACGTGGACGTGTGCCCCAAGTGCGGCGGCCGTCACGTGCACCAGGACGAGAACGTGCTCGACACCTGGTTCTCCAGCCAGCTGTGGACCTTTGCGACGCAGGGTTGGCCCGACGACACGACCGAGCTCGCCGAGCACCATCCCACGCGTGCCCTCGTTACCGCCCGCGACATCATCGCCCTGTGGGTCGCCCGCATGGTCATGAGCTCGCTGTACTTCACGCATGAGATTCCCTTCCATGACGTCGTCATCTATCCCACGATTCTGGCCAAGGACGGCAGCCGCATGTCCAAGTCCAAGGGCAACGGTGTCGACCCCATGGACCTCATGCGTATGTACGGCGCCGATGCCATGCGCTTTGGCCTGCTCGGCCTGGTCACCACGAACCAGGACGTGCGTTTCGACGCCGACATTGACAAGAAGACGAAGGAGTTCCTGGGGTCGCCCCGCACCGAGGCCGCCAAGGCATTCGTCACGAAGATCTACAACGCGAGCCGTTTTGTGCTCTCCAACATCGAGGAGGGCTTCGAGCGCCTCGATCCCAAGGTGCAGTCCAACGCCGACGCCTGGATCTTCTCGCGCCTGGGCAAGCTTGTGCGCGACGTGCCCGTCCTGCTTGACGAGTACCTCTTCGCTGACTACGCCCGCGCCCTGTACTCGTTCTTCTGGAACGAGCTGTGCGACTGGTACATCGAGTGCTGCAAGGCCCCGATGCGTGCCGAGGGGCCGCAGCGCGCACAGGTTCTGAGCAACCTGCTCTTTGTCCTCGACGCCTCGCTGCGCCTGCTTCACCCTGTCATGCCGTTCGTCACGGAGTTCATCTGGCGTCAGCTTCCCCATCGCGCCGACGAGACTTCCGAGATGCTCATGCTCGCCGCTTGGCCCAAGCCTGAGGACTACGAGGGTTGGATCGACGAAGAGGTCGAGCGTTCCTTCGAGCTGCTCCGCGCCGTCGTGGGCGCCGCCCGTTCCACCAGGGCCCGCTATGCCATCTCGCCCAAGCAGGAGCTCAACGTCTGCGTGCGTGCCGCCGAGCAGGACTGCGCTCGACTCCAGGCCCAGCTGGCCACGGTCTGCGAGATGGGCCGTCTCTCCAACCTCACCGTGGGTGTCGACGTCGCCAAGCCCGCAGGCTCGGTCATGAGCGTCGAGTCCGGTCTCGAGATGTTCATCGAGCTTGCCGGCCTCGTCGACCTGGGTGCCGAGGCAGCGCGCCTCACCAAGCAGGTCGAGGCTCAGAAGAAGGAGCTGGCAGGTGTCGAGAAGACGCTTTCCAACCCCGGCTTTGTCGCCAAGGCCGCCCCTGAGGTTATTGCCGCCAAGCAGGAGCGCAAGGCTGCTCTTGCCGAATCCATCGCCGTTCTGGAGGCACAGATCAGTGAGCTGGGCTAGTCCTTTCGCGCTTCAGGCAGCCGAAAGGCTGCCCTTTGCGCAGGCCATAGAGCGTATCGAGGCGTCGTTGCGATTCGGCATCGACCCGTCGCTTGCGCCGATTCGCTGCCTGCTTGCCGAGCTTGGCCATCCTGAGTACTCCTATGAGTGCGTTCAGGTGGCCGGCACCAACGGCAAGACGTCGACGTCGCGCTACACTGCGGCCCTGCTCCATGCGCAGGGCCGCAAGGTCGGCCTTTACACGAGCCCGCATCTTGTGAGCTACACGGAGCGTGTGGAGGTCGACGGTGAGCCGGTGGGGGAGGAGCTTTTCGCCCTCGGCGTGAGCTATGCCCTTGCCGCCTGGGAGCGCATTGCCGCCCGCGATGAGGACATGCGCGCCCAAGGTGTCACGGAGTTTGAGCTCCTCACTGCGGCGGCACTTGTGATGTATGCGCTTGAGGACGTGAACTACGCCGTCTTGGAGGTCGGGCTGGGCGGTCGTTGGGACGCGACGAGCGCCGTTCCCACGGTTGGTTGCGCGCTTACGGGCGTCGCCCTCGACCATACGGCGATTCTGGGCGACACGCTCGCCAAGATTGCCCGCGAGAAGGCCGCTGTCATCCACCCTGGGATTCCGGTTGTGCTTGGCCCCTCGGCGGTCAGTCCCGCCGAGGTGCTCGAGGTCGTCTCTGAGCGCTGCGAAGACACCGATGTCAGGCCCTGCGTCGTGTCGGATGCCGACCATCCCGTTGCCTGCGATCCCGATTTTCTCGCCTCCGAAGCCGATCTCACGACGTTTGCCGTCCATGCGAGTGCGGGTGACGAGGGTGTCGTCTCCTTTGACGTCCATGTGGCGGTCGACGTTCCCGACGTCGGTTTCATTGAAGCCGACTATCCGCAGATGACGGTGCGCGGGCCTGTTTATCAGCCCCAAAACGCCGCGTGTGCGCTCTCGCTTGCCACGGCGGTGCTTGCCAGGCCCATTCCTGCCGCCGTCGCCCGCCAGGCCCTTCTGGCCTGCCCTGTGCCGGGGCGCTTCCAGACGCTTCGCACCGAGCCCCTCGCCATCGTCGACGCGTGTCACAACCCCCAGTCGGCCGAGGCGTTCTGCGATGCGGTGCGCGCGGCGTTCCCGGATGCGGCAAGCCGCCCCGCGCTTCTCATCGGCGCGCTGGCCGACAAGGACCATGCGGGCATCGTTGAGCGCGTCGTGCCACTCTTCAACCGTGTTGTGGTGACGCAATCCGACAGCGGCCGCGCCTTCCCGGCGGCCGACCTTGCGGCTGAGATTGAGAGCCTCTGCGGGGTCAAACCTGCCGCTGTGTATGGGGATGCCCGCTCTGCACTCGACGCTTTGTGTGGAGAATCTTTCATCGCCTGCGGAACGATTACGTTGATAGGGGAGATAGCCGCGATTCTCGCGTAGCTTTTGGTACAATCCGCTATCAGTGTCTTTCGAAAGGATCGCTGATGTCTGAACTCATCAACATACTCTTTACCCCGCAGGTCCAGATGGTTCTCACGCTCATCGGCGTGATTATCGTCTTCCTCTATCTCCTGTCGATTCTCTACGTCATCAAGGACGCACGCGCCCGTGGCTCGGCAGCATGGTGGGCATGGGGCATCGTCTCCATCGTCCCGCTTGCGGGTCTTGTGGCCTACCTGGTGCTGCGCCCCTCCTCCTATGCCATCGACCGCGATGAGCAGGAGCTTGAGATTGCCCTGCGCGAGCACGAGCTACAGCACTACGGTTCTTGCCCCACCTGTGGCGCGCACATTGACCGCGACTTCATTGTGTGCCCCATCTGCGACACGCAGGTGCGCAACGTCTGCCCCAACTGCCACCGTCCGCTCGATGCCGACTGGCAGGTGTGCCCCTACTGCAGGACGCACGTCCGCTAAGGCAGCGCTGCAAGGCTTCTCATAGCATGAAAGTAAAAAGGCCCCGCAAGGGGCCTTTTTCATGCGCGACGCAATCTGTCTGTGGATACCCCGCTTTGTTTGACAAACTACCGGCCGAAATGGGATGCGGTCATGCGTCGCACTGTGGCATGCCTTGCTTTGAGCGATTGGGCGGGTATTTCCCATAGGGGCATATACAAAAGAAGGGGACCATGCGGCCCCCTTCTCCATCATGCCATGTCTTGCACCGCAAGCTGCGGTCGCATTGCGGCTTAGGCGCGCTCGGCGATTTCCTTGGCAAGCTTGTCGCAGAACTCGTCCATCGTCATGGTCTGCGTCTTGTCGGTCGCACGGTCGCGCACGGCTACAAGGCCGGCCTCGACCTCCTTCTCACCGATGACGAGCATGTAAGGCACGCGGTCGACCTGGCGAGCCTCGCGAATCTTGTAGCCGATCGTCTCGGAGCGGTCGTCAATCTGCACGCGAACGCCCATGGCGCGAAGGCGGTCGTAGGCCGCGTTGGCGTACTCGTGGGTCTTCTCGGAGATGGGCAGGACCTTGACCTGCACGGGGGCAAGCCACGTGGGGAAGCGGCCCTTGGTCTCCTCGATGAGGTAGGCCATGAAGCGGTCGAGCGAGCCCAGAATGGCGCGGTGCAGCACGACGGGGGTCTTCTCGGAGCCGTCCTTGTCCACGTACTTCAGGTCGAACTTGGCCGGCAGGCAGAAGTCGAGCTGGCAGGTGGACAGGGTGTACTCGTTGCCCACGGCAGGCTGGACGTTGACGTCGAGCTTGGGGCCGTAGAAGGCAGCCTCGCCGATCTCCTCGGTGAAGTGGATGCCCAGCTCGGTCAGAACCTCGCGAAGGGCGCCCTCGGCCTTCTCCCACATCTCGTCGTCCTGATGGTACTTGTGCTTGTCCTCAGGGTCGCGCAGCGAAAGGACGCAGCGGTAGTCGGTGATGCCAAAGTCCTTGTAGACGCTGAAGATGAGATCGCACACGCCTGCGACCTCGGCCTTGATCTGGTCGGGGGTCACGAAGATGTGCGAGTCGTTCTGGCAGAAGTGACGGCCGCGCTCGATGCCCTTGAGCGTGCCAGAGGCCTCGTAGCGGAAGTCATGGGCGATCTCGGCCAGACGGATGGGCAGCTCCTTGTAGGAGTGGGGCTGGTTGGCGTAAATCATCATGTGGTGCGGGCAGTTCATGGGGCGAAGGACGAAGTTCTCGCCCTCCATCTCCATGGGCGGGAACATGTTCTCCTTGTAGTGGTCCCAGTGGCCGCTCGTGCGGTACAGGTCCACGGTGCCCACGCAGGGCGTGAGGACGTGCTGGTAGCCCAGGGCCGTCTCCTTGTCGCGGATGTAGGTCTCGAGCTGCTGCCAGACGACGTAGCCGTTGGGGAGGAACATGGGCAGGCCCTTGCCCACCAGGTCGTCGGTCATGAAGAGGTGCATCTCGCGACCGATCTTGCGGTGGTCGCGCTCAGCGGCCTCGGCCAGCTTCTGCAGGTGCTCGTCGAGCTCGGCCTGCGTGGCGAAGGCGGTGCCGTGGATGCGGGTGAGCATCTTGTTCTCGGCGTTGTTCTTCCAGTAGGCGCCGGAGATGGAAAGCAGCTTGAAAGCCTTGAGGGCCTTGGTGTAACGAAGGTGCGGGCCGGTGCACATGTCGACATATTCGCCCTGGGTGAAGAAGCTGATCTGAGCGTCTTCGGGCAGGTCGGCGATGTGCTCGACCTTGTAGCACTCGCCACGCTCCTGCATGAGGGCGATGGCCTCCTCGCGGGGCAGGATGGAGGGCTTGATCGGGAGGTTCTCCTTCACGATCTTGCGCATCTCGGCCTCGATGGCGGTGAGGTCCTCGTCACCGAGCTTGGTGTCGCCCAGGTCGATGTCGTAATAGAAGCCCTTCTCGGTGGCCGGGCCGTAGCCGAAGCGCGCCTGCGGGTAGAGACGCTTGACTGCCTGGGCCAGAATGTGGGCGGCCGTGTGGCGAATGACCTGCAGCTCCTCTTCAGCAGGGCACTCGGTAACGGATCCGTCTGCGTGCACGATGTTCATTGGATAACTCCCCTTCGCGGTATCGGATGGTTCGTATGTGAGAGATTTTATTGCTTTTGCATCTAGAGAGCACTCTTGATGATACATCCCTTGAAAATGTCGTATCTTTAACGACGCATGTGCATGGGGCACGTGCCTTGACGATATCGGTCTTGCGGGCCGGTCGTCCCGTGCGAGGAATGGATCTTCGCGTTCGGGGCGCCCAAAGCTTGGCGGGACCACAGTTTGGAAGGGATTAACCCTTGAGCGAGCTTAAGAATCCTTCGATCTTCTCTCTTGATGTCGTTGACGAGAACGAGATGAACAACCTCGTCGACAACACGATCATCGACTTCGACGAAGGCGACATGGTCAACGGCACCGTCGTGAAGATCGGTCATGACGAGGTCCTTCTGGACATCGGCTACAAGTCCGAGGGTGTCATCCCCGCCCGTGAGCTTTCCATCCGCAAGGATGCCGACCCCAGCACCATCGTCTCCATGGGCGACGAGATCGAGGCCCTCGTCCTCACCAAGGAGGACAAGGACGGCCGTCTGATCCTGTCCAAGAAGCGCGCTGAGTACGAGCGTGCCTGGAACCGCATCGAGGAGATGTTCAACGCCGGCCAGAACGTGGAGGGCGAGGTCATCGAGGTCGTCAAGGGCGGCCTTATCCTCGACATCGGCCTGCGCGGCTTCCTGCCTGCATCCCTCGTCGACCTCCGTCGCGTCAAGGACCTCACCGCCTACATGGGCACCCGCATCGAGGCCCGCGTCATCGAGATGGACCGCAACCGCAACAACGTCGTTCTCTCCCGTCGCGTCGTGCTTGAGGAGGCCCGCAAGGAGGAGCGCAGCGAGATTCTCGCCAAGCTCAAGCCCGGCATGCGCCTCAAGGGCAACGTGTCCTCCATCGTCGACTTCGGTGCTTTCGTCGACCTGGGCGGCATCGACGGCCTGGTCCACATCTCCGAGCTCTCCTGGAACCATGTCAACCATCCCTCCGAGGTCGTCAAGGTCGGCCAGGAGGTCGAGGTCGAGGTGCTCGATGTCGATATGAACCGCGAGCGCATCTCCCTCGGTCTCAAGCAGACCACCGAGGATCCGTGGCGTTCGCTCGTCAAGAAGTACCCCGTGGGCGCCATCGTTGAGGGCAAGGTCACCAAGCTTGTTCCCTTCGGCGTCTTCGTGGAGCTTGGCGACGGCATCGAGGGCCTCGTGCACATCTCCGAGATGGCCAAGGCTCACGTTGACCAGCCTTCCCAGGTCACCAAGGCCGGCGAGACCGTCCACGTCAAGGTCATGGAGATCGACCTCGACCGTCGTCGCGTCTCCCTGTCCATGAAGGCCGCTGCCGAGACCCTCGGCATCGACGTGCCCGTGACTCCTCTGGAGCCCAAGGCCGAGAAGGCCGAGGAGGCCGCTGCTGAGGAGCCTGCCGCCGAGGTCGAGGCTACCGAGGCTGAGTAAGCTTTCTCACGGGGTCAGGCGGAGCTTGGCCACCACTGAAGCTTGATTTTAGCTGGGCGGGTTGCTTTTGGGCAGCCCGCCCTTCTTTTTGTCTGGGGAAGGAAGCGCCATGGCTATTCGCGTTGTTGAGATTGAGGCATTCGAAGACGAGAGGCTCGACGCCTATGCTCGCCTGACGGAGGCGCAGCTGCGCTGCCGCCTGGAGCCCGAGAAGGGCATCTGCATCGCAGAGTCGTTCAAGGTCATCGACCGCGCGCTTGACGCCGCCATGGTGCCTGTTTCCTTCCTTGTCGCTCCCAAGTGGGTCGACGAGACGCTCGAGCGTGCCCGCCAGGCAGTGCAGGCGGGCCTTGTGAGCGAAGACGAGGACCTCCCCATCTTCGTTGCCCCTGTCGAGCAACTTTCCAAGCTCACGGGCTACAACTTGACGCGCGGTGCCCTGTGCGCGATGCGCCGCCCCGTTTTGCCCAGTGTGGAAGAGGTCGTGCGCGGGGCTCGCCGCATCGCGGTCCTCGAGGGCATCGTCGACCACACCAACGTCGGCGCCATCTTCCGCAGCGCGGCGGCCCTCAACGTTGACGCCGTGCTTGTGACGCCCACGTGCTGCGACCCCCTGTATCGACGAGCGGCGCGTGTGAGCATGGGCACGGTCTTCCAGGTGCCATGGACGCGCATCGGTTCAGACCACACGCAGTGGCCCGTCCCCGGCCTTTCCATGTTGCACGACCTCGGGTTCACCACGGCGGCGTTCGCCCTGACCGACGAGTCGATCAGCCTGGCCGACCCTCAACTCAATGAGATTGACAAGCTTGCAGTGGTTTTGGGCACAGAGGGCGACGGCCTGTGCCATGACACCATTGCCGGCTGCGATCTTACGGTGCGCATTCCCATGGCCCATGGCGTCGACTCGCTTAATGTCGCCGCCGCTTCGGCTGTGGCGTTCTGGCATCTCTGCGAGCACTAGGGAGGCGCCCGCGTGTACACGCTGTTTGTTACCGGTGGCATCGGTTCGGGAAAGTCCGCCTTTGTGGGGCGCTTGAAGGAGCTTGGCGCCACGGTGTATGACCTTGATGCCATCTCGCACGAGGTGCTCGAGGACGACGATACTGTCCGTGCTCTCGTGCAGGCGTTTGGTTCCGAGATTCTTGAGGAAGGCAGTTGTCCCGTCCCTGATTCACTCGATGAGGAATTCGTTACAGATTCAGACGACACCCTTCCTCTCGGGAGAATCTCTCGTCCGGCTTTGGCCTGGCGTGCGTTCTCAAGCCCTGAGGCAACCGACCTTCTGAATTCCATCGTGCACCCGCGCGTCTTTGTGCGCCTGGCCCAGCACCTGGCCTGCGGTTGCTCGTGCTGCGCGTCGTCTCATGACGTGGTCAACGTCGTTGAGGTGCAGCTCATCGACAAGGCGGGGGAGTCCCTTGCGCTGGCTGATGAGGTTTTGGGCATCCTATGCCCCAGGGATATGCGTCGCTCCAATGCGCAGGCCCGCGGCATGGACCCCGCCGACTTCGACCGTCGGGACGCCCTGCAGATTACCGACGAGCAGCGTGCCTCGTACTGCACTTCCACGCTTGTGAACGACAAGGGGCTTGAGCATTTGCGCGAGATGGCCGATGATTGGTGGCATCGACACTGCCCGACGCGACCGTAGGTGAGGCATCCATGCAAACAAAGAGTCCGGCCATTGCCTTTGTTGGAAGGCACAACTCTGGTAAGACCACCCTCGTGACGAAGGTGATCTCTTGCCTTTGCGCACGCGGCCTGGACGTGGGAAGCGTCAAGCATCACGGCCATCGGGGTTTTGAGGTGGACGTCGAGGGTAAGGATTCGTGGCGCCATCGCCAGGCCGGTTCCTGCGAGGTCGCCATTGCCTCGCCTGACAAGATGGCCCTCATCCGCGAGTTGAAGCACGAGATGGAAGTCGACGAGATCATCGAGCTCATGGCTCCCCATGACGTCGTGCTGGTAGAGGGCTACAGGGGCAGCGGCAACATCCCGACCGTCGAGATCATGCGTTCCACCAACGAGCGCGACTCTGTGGCCGCCGCGGAGTTCGTCCGCGCGGTCAGGCAGACCGGGCGCCTCGAATATGACGATGCCAACCTCGGCAGGGACGCCGGCCGCATGCCCGACGAGTTGACGGTGGCTGTTGTGAGCGACATCCCCGAGGTTCACGACGCCGCCCAGGCCGTTGGTCTCGTGACGTTTGGCCTCGATGACGAGGAAGCCATCGCCGATTACATCGCGACGCATATCGCCCGCAGCGGTCGTTAGCCCCATCACATTCCATACCCGAGTGGCAAAAGCTGCCTACTCGGCTATAATCGCCCCTTGTGTACAAACTGTGCGCGCCGTCGGCGCGCACACTTGCATGAGAAGAGGGTACATGCTTGATCCAAACGTACGAATCAGCATTGACGAGGCTTTGACGCGCGTGCTCGATCGCGTGGGGGCGCTTCCCGAGCAGCGTGTGGAACTCATCGATGCTCTGGGCCGCGTCCTTTCGCACGATGTCGTGAGCGATATCGACGTCACGCCGTTCGACAACTCCTCGATGGACGGCTACGCCGTCAGGTCGTGCGACCTTGAGGGCGCAAGCGAGGCTTCCTGCGTCGAGATGGACGTCGTGGGCTACATCGGTGCGGGGTCTGCTTTCGACGGCGTGCTTCAGCCTGGCCAGACGGTGCGCCTCATGACGGGCGCCCCCATGCCCCAGGGCGCCGACGCCGTGCAGAAATTCGAGCTCGTCAACGTCGTGAGCGGGCAGGGCGAGACCGGCTCGCGCGTGTCGTTCTCCGCTCCCGTGAAGCCGGGCAACTTCGTGCGCCTTGCCGGCGAGGAGTTCAAGGCCGGCGAGGTTGCGCTGCCTGCCGGGACGTTCGTGAACGCCTACGCTCTGGGCATGCTGGCCTCCGCCGGCGCTCGCGAAGTCGACGTCTACCGCCGCCCGGTCGTCGGCATCTTCACCATCGGCAGCGAGCTCATGTCCATGGCGACGGCTCCCGCCGACCTTGAACGCGGCAAAATCCGCGACAGCAACTCTTGGACGCTTGCGGGCCTCGTGCGCGAGGCGGGCGGCGAGCCCCATCTGTTCGGCATCGTCCCCGACGACCGCGAGGCGATCAAGGCCGTGCTCGACGAGGCCCTTGCATGCTGCGACATGGTTATTTCTGCCGGCGGTGCCAGCCAGGGCGATTTCGACTTCATCCAAGAGGTCATCTCCACGCAGGGCCAGGCCGTATTCTCTTACCTGTCGCTTCGTCCCGGAAAGCGCCAGACGTTCGGTATCGTCGAGGGCAAGCCCGTCTTCGGCCTGTCGGGCAACCCTGCAGCCGCCTCTGTCGGCTTTGAGCTGCTCATTCGTCCCGCGTTGCGCAAGATGCAGGGGTATGCCGACCTTGCCCGTCCGCAGGTGCGCGCCACGCTCACCTCTCCCATCAAGAAGAAGGAGGGCCGCGCGTTCTACAACCGCGGCAGGGTCGAGCGAGGCGAGGACGGCTCTTGGATCGCCTATGAGCACGGCACGCAGTCTTCTGCCCTGTTGGGAGACCTTGAGCGCTGCAACTGCCTCATCGTCATCGACGAAGACAACATGGGCCTGCAGGCCGGCGAGCAGGCTCTCTGCATGCGCATCGACTTGCCTGAGGGCACCCAGCTGTAGCCTTGCGTCAGTTTGAGAAAGGGAAGCTCATGAACATCAAGTTCGCCATCGTCACCGCATCCGACACGCGCGACATCACGCTCGACTCGGCGGGCGCCGCGCTCGAGTCGCTCATCTCCGAACAGGGCTGGAGCGTCGCCTCCCACGTCGTGGTCAAAGACGAGCGTGCCGACCTCACGCGCGCCATCATCACGGCCTGCGACGAGGTGGATGCCGACATCGTGCTCACCTGCGGCGGCACCGGCCTGTCCATGCGCGACGTCACGCCCGAGGCGACCCAGGACGCGTGCGACCGCAACGTGCCCGGTATCGCCGAGGCCATCCGCGCCACCTCCCTGCAGAAGACGCGCCGCGCGATGCTCTCGCGCGCGCTCTGCATGCAGCGCGGCACCCATCTGGTCATCAACTTCCCCGGCAGCGAGAAGGCTGCGCGCGAGTGCTGGGACGCCGTGTACGACCAGCTTGACCACGCCATCAAGATGACCGCGGGTGGCGGCCACTAGAATCGCGCCACGCGTCGGTCCTCGCGGGGCAGGGGCATGCGTTTGCGCACCGCTGACGGCATTTTCTCAACATGGGTTGATTTTATGCTTGCACTTTTGTGGCATATGGTTAACCTATCGAGTGATAGCAACGGCAAACCCGCCGTCGCCTGAGTCCCTTGGGAGGGGATTTCTCAAATGAAGATGAACCGTCGTTCCTTCGTTCAGGGTGCCGCTATGCTCGGTGCCGCCCTCGCCGTCGTTCCTTGCGCTGGCCTGGCTTTCGCTGACGAGAAGAAGGAGGAGGCTGCTCCCGCTGCTGAGGGCGCCCTTCAGATTTTCGCCGCCAACTCCCTGGAGAAGGCCCTGCCCGAGGTCCAGAAGCTCTACACCGAGCAGACCGGCGTCGAGTTCGCCGACACCCAGTTCAAGGCATCCGGCGACCTGGTCGAGCAGCTCAAGGGCGGTGCCGTCGTCGACCTGCTGATTACCGCCTCCAAGGGCACCATGGACAAGGCCGAAGAGGGCAAGCTCATCGACGCCGACACCCGCATCAAGATGTTCAACAACGACCTCGTCGTCGTTGCCGCCGAGGGCGCCGACGTCAAGGTTGCCGCCGTTGAGGACGTCGCTGCCGATGACATCGCCAGCATCGCCATCGGCGACCCGGCCACCGTTCCCGCTGGCAAGTACACCTGCCAGGCTCTGTACGCCGCCGGTCTCTACAGTGCCGAGGAGGGCGTCGACGGCGAGTTCGCCGAGGAGATTAAGGACAAGGTCATGCTTGCCGACAAGGTGGGCACCTGCGCCTCCTATGTCTCCACGGGCGATGCCACCATCGGTTTCGTGTACAGCTCCGACGTCTACCGCTATGATGGCATCGAGGCCATCTTCACCGTTCCGGCTGATATGCACAAGGACATCGTCTACCCCGGCGCTGTCTGCACCGACGCCCCCAATGCCGAGGCCGCCAAGGCGTTCCTCGACTTCTGCATGACCGACCCCGACGCCCTGGACATCTGGAGCGAGTACGGCTTCGAGGTTGTCGTGGCTGACGAGGCTGCTGACGCTGCTCCCGCTGACGCTGCCGCCGGCGCTCTCAAGGACGGCGAGTACACCGCCGAGGGCAAGGGCATCGGCGGCAAGGTGCCCG